>CAZSUQ010000170.1:0-8731 GCA_964609935.1 uncultured Thermodesulfobacteriota bacterium
GCCTCACGTTTGCCACGGCCATCGATATCGCTGTCATCGTTCTGATAGATGGGTTCAACGAACCGCCCCGCTTCAAGGACACCGTGACGCCGCGGCTCGGCGTGGAGTTCCGCCCTTACAGGGGAGGGATGCTGGACGGGTTCCTCCGGGCCGGGTACTTCTTCGAGCCCAGCCCGGTTCCCGAGCAAACCGGAAGAACAAACTACCTGGACTCGGACAGACACGTTTTCAGCTGGGGGATCGGCCTCCTCTTCAAGCGGATCCTTGGAAAGGATCTGACCCGGCATCCGGTCTCCTTTGATATCGGTGTGGCCTATCACCGACTCCAGGACCGCAGGAACAGCAAGGAACCCCTCGCCCGCACCGACAACCCCGGCTTTCCGGAGATAAAGGCTTCAGGGGACATCTGGCATTTCACGTGCGGGATCTCCTACGGCTCCAGGCCGGGCGGGAACCCCGAGGGTTCGGGCCCATGATGTTTGAAACACCCTTTCCGGGAAGACCGGAAACAGACAGGAAGATGGAAAGCAAGCTCATGTGCAAAGGTGAATGGGGGATAGGGATGTTCCATCTCCCCACCTGCAGGGAACAGGCCCGCCCCGGGAGCCTCCTCCTTTCCTCCGTACTTCTCATTTGCCTGCTCGTATCTCCACAGATGCTCCGCGCCAACCCTTTCGACAACTTCGGTCTTGGCTCACGGTCGGCCGCCATGGCCGGCGCCATGACCGCCGTAGCGGATGATTTCTCCGCTTCCATGTACAACCCCGCCGGGCTGGTGGATGCGGGGCAGATGGAAGTGAGCATCGGATACTTCAGTGCGGACCCGAAACTGGAAACCTTCTGGGCGAATCGGTGGTGGGACGTGAACGAGGACAAGATCTCCGGGATCCTCTTCGGCCTGGTTTTCCCGCCGGTCCACGTGCTCGGCATGGATTTCGTGGGCGGCCTCGGATTCCACCTCCCGGACAAGCGGGTGGCGCGAAGCCTCATGCTCCCCTATGACCAGCCTCGCTTCATCATGTACGGTACCCAGAACCAGCGAACCGTGATCTATTCGCCCAATGCCGTCCGGATCACGAAATGGCTTTCCATTGGTGCCGGGTTCCAGATGTTCATCGATACCACCGGCGGCCCCAAGTTCGAACTCATCCAGGACACCGAGGCGAATGCAGGAAAGTTCAGCGAGGGCCGCATCTCTTCCACACAGAGCCCCAAGTTCTTCCCCTTTGCCGGAGCGATGATCGATCTCGGAAAAGGGATCAAGCTGGGATTCGCCTTCCGGGACAAGCAGGAGATCACGCTGGATATCCCCATGCTGGTGAAGATCGAGGAGCTCTCCTTCGAGATTTTGCCCTTTCTCGTCCTCGGCCTTCCCCATTCGGCCATCGACCTGAGCACCCCTGCTCCCCTGTTCTTTTCTCCCAGGCAGTACGCGTTCGGCGTCTCCTGGAAGCCCTTTGAAGGTCTCCACCTAGCCGCGGACGTGACCTACATGGAGTGGGCCGTGCTGATCAATCAGGCCCCGGACGGCTATACGATCTTTTCCGGAGGCATTGCGATCCTCCTTAGGCAGAACCCGAATTTCCATCTTCCGCAGGGAGACCTCTCCAACATCTGGGTTCCGGCTCTGGGCGCCGAAGCCCGGGTCCTGAACACCCGCCACGTGGAAGCCTTCCTGAGGGTGGGATACCGGTATCGGCCCACGCCCGTTCCAGAGCAAAAGGGACGCGCAGCCTTTCTGGACAGCGACACGCACATCATAGCCGGCGGCGTGGGCTTTACCTTCAAGGACGTGATCAAGCGGATCATCTGGGAGCCCTTTTCCATTGACTTCCACGTGCAGTATTTCCACCTGAAACAGAGGGACTACGTCCGGGATATTCAAGTGGCCTTTTCGGACCGTTTCGGGGACCTGCGCTTCCGTGGACATGTCATCAACCTGGGTGTGACAACCACCATTCGGTTTTAACCGATGGGAGCTTTTGTGCTAATCTCTCCGTATTGACAAGCCATTCCATCCGGAGAAAAGAGATGGCGTACCGCTTCGAATCAGCCGGAACAGGAACCGCTAGATGGAAACTCTGCCTCGCACTGCTGGCCGCTTTCCTGGTTTCCGGCTGCGGCCTCCTGGGATCCAAGGGGGATGAACCCAAGGGGGATGCCTTCCTCCCTCTGAGCGGGATTGGCCCGTACATGAAGGAGGACCAGGACTGCCAGGCGGATTTTCTCCAGCCCGTCTTCATGGGCTCCGGGGACGCAGACCTCGTATGGGGGGAGCCCTGGGCTCTCACCGAGGGCGGCTCGCGGTTCAGGATCCTCTTTGAGGAACGAAGCACGCAGGACGGAACCTTGAAGGTCCTGCAGCAAAGGGTGGAGCTCCTTTCCGCGCCTTCCGGTTCCTGCAGAACGCGCAACATCCGTTTCCTCTCCCTTGACGGGCAACCCCTGCCGGAGGCCGATCCTGCTACGGTCCTGGAGGGAGGGGGCGCACCCAGCGTGATCGTGGCAGGCGGCCTTTACCGGATGTGGTACGGGATGGAAGGGGGCCAGGGGATCGGGTACGCGGCATTCACCAGGGACGTGGAAGGCAACCTTGTCCAGCAGCCGGATGCAGGCGTGGCGCCTGTTCTCCAGCCCTCTGAACCCTGGGAAGGGACCTATATTGGATCCCCATCCGTCCTGAAGAATCCGGCACTCGATCATTTTCAGATGTGGTACGAGGGCAACATCTTCTGTGACGAGGACCCTGTCACCGAGGAGGACATCTGCTACCGTTCCATGGGATACGCCACCTCACCGGACGGTATCAACTGGACGAAGCGGGATGCAGCCGGGAGAAACAGCGCGGACAACCCGGGCGAGGTCAGGCCGCTGCTCGAGCCGACCCAGACCACCTGGGAGTTTCACTACCCTGTGGAAACACGATCCGGAACCGTGGGCATGCCTCATGTGATCCTCCACCAGAGCCCGGTTCGAACGCTCTATTACCTCTACTACACGGGAAACCTGAACGGATTCCCTTCCCTGAACCTGAACGACACCGACACCAGCATCGGGTTTGCAGGCTCACTCGACGGGATCAACTGGGTAAAATCCTCCACGATACAGGAGTTTGGAGACATCGCCTGGGAGGTGAACCCCATCCTGAACGAGGTCTTCCCCCTGGACATCGTGAACAAGCTCTTCGCAGACCTGCTGGGCGAGGGGTACAAGTACATGATCGAAGGGAGCTCCAACGTGTTCTTCCCCTTTGTCATCGTGGACGAAGCCGCACCCTGCACCCTGGATATGGGCACATCCTTCCTCATGTTCTTCCAGCAGTCAGGGAGCCTGGAGCAGGACAAGGGACTGGGACTGGCCATCGTTGAGCGCACGCAGTAATCGTTTTCTCTTTACATTCGTTCGGGGACCTCGATCCCCAGTAGGTCCAGGCCTGTCTGGATGATCCGGGCCACCTGCCGGCACAGGATCAGGCGGCTCTCCCGGATTCCCTCCGGGGCCTTGAGGAAGGGCACGTTCTGGTAGAACCGGTTGTAAAGAGAAGCCAGATCGAACAGGTAGTCGGTGAGAAGGTTCGGTCGGTAAGCGGAAACGGCCCGGTGGAGAAAATCGGGAAACTCGAGGATCCTCTTGGAGATCTCGACCTCGATCTCTTCCTGGAGCAGGACCGGAGCCTTACCCAGCCCCGCCGGGTCGCATGTTTCGTTGTATTTGCGGAAAACGCTCTGGATCCGCGCGTACACGTATTGAAGGTAGGGGGCGGAATTGCCCTCCAGTGAAAGGGCCTTCTCCCATGTAAACTGGATGACGGATTGCCGGTTCTGGCTCAGGTCCGCATACTTCACCGCCCCCAGCCCCACCTTTCGCGCCACCTCCCTTTTCTCGGACTCCTCCATCCCCGGATTCAACCGGTGCACCTCGTTGTAGGCCTTCTGTTCCGCTTCGTCCAGCAACAGTTCGAGGCGGATGACGTTTCCGTCCCGGGTGGAAAAGGTGCCTTCCGGAAGGCGCATCACGCCGAACCAGATATGCTCCAACTCGGCTCCAACAGCCAGCCGTCTGGCCACGGTGAACAGCTGGTGGAAGTGCAGTTGTTGTCTCTCGTCGGTCACATACAGGATCCTGTCGGGATCCCACTGCTCCATCCGGTACAGGATTGTGGCGATATCCGTTGTCGCGTAATTGAAGCCTCCGTCGCTCTTTCGAATGATGAAGGGCGGCAGATCCTCGGCCTCCAGGAAGATCACGTCCGCTCCGTCGCTCTCCCTGGCCAGCCCTTTGGCCTTCAGATCCTCCACCAGGGGTGGAAGCCGATCATTGTAAAAGCTCTCGCCCAGGGTTTCATCAAAGGTGACGTCCAGCCTCTTGTAGATCTTTTCAAAAGACTTCAGGGAAGCCTGCACGAATCGCTCCCAGAGAGCACGGTTGTCCGGATCCCCCTGTTGAAGCCGCACGAGCTCCTGCTTCGCCTCCTCCATGAGCGCCGGATCTTCCTTTGCCTGGGCGTAACATGCCACGTACACCCTTTCCAGCTCCTCGATGGGATCGTTTTCCAGGGCCTGATCATCCCCCAGGCGGCGGTATCCGGCGAGCAGGATGCCGAACTGTGTGCCCCAGTCACCGATGTGATTGTCCGCAACGACCCGGTACCCGAGAAACCTGTGCATCCTGTACAGTGCGCTCCCCAGGATCGTGGAGCGGATGTGTCCGATGTGCATGGGCTTGGCCACGTTGGGGCTCGAATAATCCAGCACAACGGTCCGGCCCTCTCCCGGTGTTTCCACACCCAACCTCGGATCGCCTGCCACCTCCCCCACCCGTCCGGCGAGCCAGGACCTCGAGGTCCAGAGGTTCACGAACCCGGGACCGGCCACCTCCACCTTTTCCAGCCACGGAAGCCCCTGGATCTTGTCCGCCACCTCCCCTGCAATCTCCCGTGGAGGTTGGCCGAGCCTCTTTGCCAGCCCCATGGCTCCGTTGAACTGGTAGTCACCAAAAGACGGATTGGTTGTGGGCGCAACGCGAAGGCTCATGGGGTCCACATCCTCGGGCAGGGGGGTGGGGAGTGCCCGGGCAATCGCCTCGGAAAGAAGATCTATGATGGACGCCATGGAAAAGGCCTTTCTTCTTTGAATGGTTTCATCCGGAATACGCCCCTGGCGGAAAAGCGGCCAGGATACGAGCGAGATACGGGTTTCTTCATCAGGCGGGCGTTACACTGTATCACAGGACCCTGGTGAAGAAAAGGTTTGCAGGAGGCGGATCAGGGGGGTTCTCTGTTGAAGAGTGTCTTCACGAGAGACGGGAACTGCTGGATCACACAAAGGCCCTGTGTCGTGCCCATATACAGGTCCTCTCCCACCATGAGGATGTCCTGGATCCTGGCAGGGATCAATCCGTCGGATGCATTCAGGGACCTGTATTCACCCTTCTCGGCCCCTTCCAGGAGGCGGTACACCGTGATGCCGGTGTTGAATCGGTCCAGGGTGTCGTAAACACCCACCAGCAGATAGCTCGTGCCTGCCGCCTTCGAGTCGGTGAAGGATTCCAGAGCCGTTATGTTCTGGGTGGGGAGTTCACCCTGGCCGGTTCCCATTCGGGTTATGGAGGGTGTGTCGGTCGTATACCCTTTCAGCTTGTAGAGCCCCTCTTGAAAGGTCCCCACAAACACGTCGCCGTCCGGCGCCTTGGCAAGGGCGCTGATCTGAGCAGGCCACTGATCCAGATAGTTCTGTTTGGTGTAGTGCCTGAATCCAGCGTCCGGTTCCTCGGGATCATAGATGAACAGGCCGTCCTCTTCCGTCCCGATCAGAACGCTCCCCATCTCACCCTCAAGAAGCGAAGTGATGAAATAGGTGGGTGAAGGCCCCTCCTGGGGCAATGGATACGTCTCGAAGGTTGTGGAAAAGGCCCCTTCAAGATGGTCCATGGGAAAGGCCAGGAAATAGACACCCGACCGGTCCTCATCAACGGAAAAGTCAAAGGAAGCAGGGGGCCCGAGCCTTGAGAGGGGTTCTGAATGGGCAGCGATGATGAGGTCGAGGAGGCTCCAGACATAGATATTGTTGGTGGGGCCCTGCGCCCACCACTCGGTCTGCACACCCCCGATCATGTCCTGAAGCTCGAGCGTCAGTGCATCGCCTGCCTGCTCGCCTCCCTGCAACGTGCCTTTGAAAAAGAGGGCCCCTTGCAGATTTCCACCGCTGCTGGCATTGCAGATTTCGAGGCTCGAGAGGCTATCCAGGTGGGCATAGACCTTCTTGTCCTCCCCTGTAAAGAGATTGACCACACCCCCTGCGGGATCGTGATGATCCGGGTTCGGGCGGAGATCCGACACGGTCCACTCAACCAGATCCCCACCGCCTGCGGTCACAGGCACCAGGAAGGAAAACTCGGACAGGAAGAAGTCTTCTGCATGGATCTGAAAACGGGTGCCTGTGGAGAGGGATTCGTGGGTTCCATGCTGGTCGCTGTATTGGAGGAGCCCATCCACCAGGGTCCCCAGAAGGATCTGGTCTGTTGTCACAGGCAGGATCTGGCTGACCATGTGGACCCCGTGGTCCCATTCCAGCAAGGGCTCGAACCAGGGCTCCTTGCTCGTGTAATCCAGTTTTCCCAGTCCTCTGGAGGTGCCGACGTACACCTTTCCTGACTCTCCGGGAACAGGGCTCAGCGCAGAGATGTAGCTCTCGTACTGTCGCGGAACGGTATCCGGCATGATGGGAGGAACCCTTACAAAAGAGGGGGCGCTCAAGTCGCCGTTGAACCTCGTGAGCCCCATGTCCCGTGATCCGATGAACACACCCCCTGTACCATCCGGGGCAAGACAGTGGATGTTGTTTCCGTCCATCACCCTGGGAAAGGTCCATTGCTGCCAGGCAACCGGGCCCTTGGCATCTTCCTCAAAGGCCATGACCGCGCTGATCATTCCAAGGTAAATCCTCCCATCGGCGGGAGATGCACGCAGAGCAAAGAAGTTCGTGTCGGGCTGATAAGAACTCACAACCGCACGCCCCTCTTCATCACGGTCAACCTGCCACAGGCCGAGGGTGCTCGTAATGAAATAAGAGTTGCCGAGCTTGGTGGTCAGGATCTCCGTGATGCCCCGTCTTTCGATCTCATCGAAAAGGATCTCGGGATCTTCAAGTTCCATGCTGTTCTCGAACACAAACAGGCCCTCTGCAAGGGATCCGGCCAGCAGACGTCCGTCCTTGTCCTTCTGGAGGGATGTAAAGTAGGGCCAGCAACCCTCCCTGTCATCGTCATCCAGCGGGTAGAGGCGCCGGGGGCCGAGATAATTCCATGCGTCCGCCAGCTCCCAGTAGGAAATCTCGTAGATGCCGTTGTGCGCCGCTACAAGAAGACGTCCCTTGTCCGGTTCCTCGAGGAACCCGCTCACCCATCGATGACGAAGGTAGAATTCCCAGGGCGGATCCTCCAGCGACAAGGGAGCCCCGGATCGGGGGTCGATTCGATCCAGGTAATCCCCGGCATTCTCACGGTAGTTTCTCCAGACAACGAGGCCGTTGGCCGTCCCCATCAAGAGGTCTCCCGAGCGCTCTGTGAGATAGAGCGAAAGGATCCCGTTTATGGGAAGCCCGTTATCCGTTGTGAAATTGACGAAGCCTGCCTCCCCTTTGATATTCAAGCCTGCTTCCAGCGTGCCCGCAAGGATCCTTCCTTCCGGGTCCTGAAGGAGTGCAAGGGGATTCAGAGACAGCAACCCATCGATGGTGGTGTACCTTTCATGGTTCCCGGTTTCCAGACGGTCAAAATCCCCATTCACGTGGAGAAGCCCCCCGCCCTGTGTGGCCAGCCAGGAGGAGGCGGGCTGCCCGTTGTCCGTGACGCCGGTCTCCTCGAACAGGATATCCATGACCTTCGAGGCGTTCACGAAAAGGACCAGATAGAAGATGACGCCCTGGCTGGCAATGCCTTCCCGCCTCACAACCACAGGACCTGTGGTCGCTCCTTCGGGCACCACCGTAACGATGCGCACCAGGTCCGATCCGTTTGTGGGTTCCAGGCCTTCAATGGGTGCAGGCACCCCGTTGAAGAACACCTCCAGCACGGTTTCATCCTCTCCAAAATTCTCCCCCACGATCCCGATGGTGGTGCCTACGGCTCCTTCCACGGTGGGCTCCCAGCTTCCATCCTGCTTCTGTCGCTGGAACTCATGGATCACCGGCGGTTCCCCCGGCTGTGGTTCCGGATCCGGGAGCCCCTCGCCAATGCAACCAAAGAGGAATAGGACGTTCAACCAGCAGGCGAGCAGGCAGAGGGCTGCACGGCAAAGACGGGAGCCGGTTGTGATGCGGTCTTTTTCCTTCCGGTACATCATGCTGGGATCCCCATGGTTCGTCTCCGGGGAAAAATTTTCGTCTAGTCGTGTTGAAACGTGAAGGCTTCAACCCTCCTGAAGCGACTCTTCAAGAAGGCTTCTACGGCCTGAATCCGTTCCCCCTCGGCCGGGATGTTCTCCGTGACATGGACCATCTCTGCCGCCACCCGGTCCATTCCCCTCAAGGGCTCATGGGCCGCAATGACAAAGACCGTCTCCTTTCCGGTCTGTCCATCAAGGGGCCAGAAGCCTCCCGGTGGGATCGAGTACACCGAGCCCTTGTTCAACGGGTTGCTCATCCTCACATCCGGGGCCGGGAACAGGACTTGAGCACCATCGGAACTCGTGAAGAGAAAGATGTAACAGAAGAGATCCTCCTCCGGTGTCAAT
>CAZSUQ010000171.1:0-8705 GCA_964609935.1 uncultured Thermodesulfobacteriota bacterium
TGACTCCGATGGGATTGAACTCGATCTTCATCTTTACATCCGCCTTGTGAGACGCGGAATGCAGGATCGGAGCCGTTGTTCAAATGCTCATGTGCCTGCGCGGTGCTTTTCGAAGTAGAGGTCCCGGATGTTCGTGCTTCGAATCATCTCCTTGATCGTGTCCCCCCGCATGTCCCTTCGGATGGCTTCCGCCAGATAAGGGACAATGGAGATGACGGAGATCTTGCCCCGCATCTTCTCGTCGGACAGGACGGCCTCCACGAAGTCGGGCCGGGAGTCCGTGACGATCAGCTCGTCGAGATCGGACTGGAAGATCGCATTGCTGAAGGTGCGCTTGAGCTTGCCTTCGTCATCCACGGAGTCAAAGCCCAGGGCATGGGCGCAAAAGCCCACAACATGGGCCGCTCCCGCCTCTTTTGCCGCCGTGGCCGCGTTGAACAGGGTAGAGCCTGAAGCAAGGATGTCGTCCGGAATGGCCACGATCTTGTCCTTCACATCCCCCACCACACCAAGGATCTTCTTCTTGTGCAGGGCGGTCCTGTCCCGCTGCTGCATGGCAAAGGACATCTGCCCCTTCCAGGCAGGGCAGTCCCTGCCGAACTCCTCGGCGTGCCGCACACCCCCTTCATCCGGGGCCATGACCACGAGATTGTCCTCCTCCAGGTCCAGTCCCAGCTTTTTGCAGAGCTCCGGGTACCGGGTGGAGAAGTAATCCCCCATCAGAGGAACTTCCTTGAGGTGGTCAACGGAGCGGAAGAACCCCTCGATCTGCTCGGAGTGCAGCGTCATGGTGATGACGTGGTCAAGGCCGGCACCCTCCAGGAGGTCCCCCACCAGGCGGGCGCTGATGCACTCGCGCCGCGCATGGGACTTGTCCTGCCTGGCATAGGGGTAATCGGGCATGACCAGGACCGTGTGAAAGGCCTTTCCCGTACGCTTCACCGTGCTGATGAGCTGGAAGATCTGGATCAGTTCATCGTTCGTGTTCAAGATGCTCCAGACGATGTACACGAATTTGCCACGCAGGTTCTGGTTGATGATCTGCAGGGTCTCCCCGCCAAGGATGCCCTTGCCCCGAAACCGAATGAACTGAACGGGAGTAATGTCCTTGGCGAGATAACGGCTGACCTCCAGTGCAAGCGGATCCTCTTTTCTGCCCGGAAGAATGGTGAAGCCGTTGTTTTTCTTGTGATTGCCGGCCATGACTCGAGCCTCCTCGGGGTTCGCATGGAGCAGGGGGACTTCGGGCTTGGAGACATGAGATTGTAGGCTCTGATGTGAAGGACATCAAGGGGGTATTCGGTTGACAGGCCCCTTCCTTTTCCTTATTATATTATATATACCATGACTAATGTGTCAATCATGATAGATATCAATTTTGTGTGCCTGTGGATGTCATGGAGGCATCTATAAAGGAAAAGAGGAACCACCTGTTCGGGGAGATGTCATGATTGAACCCATTGTGTGGAAGGATCATGCTGTTGAGCTCATCGACCAGACCCTGTTGCCCCGGGAACTGGTTCGCAAAGAATGCGATACGCTGGAGGATGTGGCCGAGGCCATTGAAATGCTGCGCGTGCGGGGTGCGCCGGCCATCGGGGTGGCCGCCGCATTCGGTGTGGTCCTGGGTGCTGGAGAGATCCGGGCGAATTCACGGCCGTTGTTCCTCGAGCAGCTCCACAAGAAGATCGCCCGCCTTGCCGCCACCCGCCCAACGGCCGTGAACCTCTTCTGGGCCCTTGACCGGATGAAGAAGGTTGCCGAGCAGGGAGGTACGGAGAAGGTGGAGGAGATCCGGGCAAGCCTGCTGGCCGAGGCACTGCGTGTGCAGCAGGAGAACAAGGAGGTTTGCAGGGCCGTCGGGTTCAACGGGGCGGAGCTCCTGCAGGACGGGATGACCGTCCTCACACATTGCAATGCCGGCAGCCTTGCTACAGGAGGTTTGGGCACCGCCCTTGGGATCATCTACGCCGCAAGGGAACAGGGCAAGAAGATCTCGGTCTATTCCGACGAGACGCGGCCTTTGCTGCAGGGGGCAAGGCTCACCACCTGGGAGCTGGCGGAAAGCGGTGTGGACGTCACACTCTTCTGCGACAACTTGGCCGCTTCGGTCTTGTGCAGTGGAAAGGTGGATTGCGTTATTGTTGGAGCGGACCGCATTGCAAGAAACGGAGACGTGGCCAACAAGATCGGTACGTACGGTGTGGCCATTGCCGCAAACGAACACGGGATTCCCTTCTATGTGGCAGCACCCCTGTCCACCATCGACATGAGCCTGGAAAGCGGCGAGCAGATCCCCATCGAGGAACGAAAGCCTGAAGAGATCACCTCCATAGAGGGATGCCGCCTGGCACCGGAGAACGTGAAGGTGTACAATCCCGCGTTTGACGTGACGCCTCACCGTTACGTGAGCGCGATTATCTCTGAGAGTGGAATCGCCCGCCCCCCTTATCAAGAGACCCTTAAGGTGTGGGACGGGCAACAGGCCGCAAAGACGCCGGGGGGTTCCAAGCAGGAAACAAAGACACAACCCCGGTAGGAGAGCATGCCCTTTCCCCAATAAGGTTCGTCCTCGATCCTGTGGACGAACCTTTTCACGCTTCACGGCGAATCCGCCCCTGCATTCTTCCCGAGGAACCGTCCGGAGGGACCGCTGGTTGACGAAGGCGGCGGGCTTGCCCGGTGATCACGATTTACGGTAGGTTGATCAGGAACATGCGCATGCTTTCCCGGTAACATCTTCAAGACAGGATCATCCCCTGTGACCGAATTCGAAACGTCCTCCAAACCCGTCCTGCCTGAAACCGTGCTGATCGTGGGAAGCGGGATCGCCGGTTACAGCGCAGCTCAGGTCATCCGACGGACGGCCAAGGAGGTGGATCTGACCATGATCTCCGAAGAGCCGGATCCCACTTATTCCGCCTGTGTTCTTGCCGAGTACATCGCAGGGGAGATCCCACGGGAGAAGGTGATCATCAAGGAGAGGGCTCCCGGGGAAGAGGGTTCCTGGAAAAGGGTTGCGGGTCAAAAGGCGGTCCGGATCGATCTCGACGCAAGGAAACTCCACCTGGAAAACCGGGATTCCCTTCCGTTTGAAAAGCTCATCCTTGCCACCGGTTCAAGGGGGTTCTTCCCGGATCTCCCGGGGATCCACAAGAATGGAGTCCTGTGCCTGAAAACGCTGGCCGATGCGGACAGGGTCCTTCAGGCTGCAGGTGAAGAGGCCGTGGTGGTGGGGGCCGGGCCGGTGGGGCTCGAGGTCGCGGTTGCCCTGCGAAGAAGGGGGCGGGGGGTGACCGTTGTGGAGCTTCTGGACCGACTCCTTCCCAGGCTCTTTTCTCCTGTGCACGCACAGATGATCCAGAGGCTCCTGGAGAGGGAAGGGGTGCGCGTGCTGGTGGGTGAAAGCGTACGTGAGATTGCGGGCGGCGAATACGCCGAGGGTGTGGTTACGGACAAGCGGAGGCTCCCCTGCCGACTCGTTCTGATGGGGATCGGCATGCGTCCCGAGGTGAGCCTGGCAGAGCGTACCGGGATCCGGATCGGAACCACCGGCGGGATCGCTGTTGACGAAGCCATGCGCACGAACCATAAAGATGTGTTCGCGTGCGGCGACTGTGCCGAGACCGTTGACCGGTTGACCGGGAAGCCCGGCCTGAACATGCTGTGGGGAAATGCAAAGACCCAGGGGGCCGTTGCCGGGATGAACTGTATCGGCCTGAAGAAGCGTTACCCGGGCGACCTGAACATCACCACCATGAAGATCCACGATGTGGTGGCAACATCCGTGGGTGAGGTGGCCCTTGCGGATGCATCCTTTCATGAGATCGTGAAGCATCAGGGAGAGCGGTGTTCGGTTCGCCTCGTTGTCCAGGAAGGCCTCATCAGGGGGATCCAGGCGGTGGGCCCCCATGTTGACATCAGCATCTTCCTGAACATGCTGCTGAGCGGGGAAAGGCTTCACAGCCTTCGCGATTCCAAGGACAAGCGGTTGCTGCTGGGGCAGAAGCCGTGGCTGATCCGCCTCCCTGCCTTCCTGAGGGAATAGGGGCCCCGGCGGCGGACAGAGCGCAAACAGGAGAGATCGTGCCGGGAGGGGACAGGAAGCTCATGGATCTCGTGGATCGCCACCGCCTGCAGGCCCACCGGCCGAGTCCTCTCCTGACGGAACACTACGGCAGGATGTCCGAGGAGAACAGGAACAGGAAGCGCCTCGGGCCGGATGCGGGCTTCCACAACCTGCCGCACTTCCACATGATGAGGAACGTTGTCCGGGATGCACTCCCGCATCCTGCGGGCCGTGGGTCCGGAGCGTTAAGGACTCTGGTCATGGGGGCAAAGGAGTGCAACGACATACCCCTGGAGGTCCTGGCCAAGGCAGGGGAGGTCTACCTGATCGATGTGGATCCAGCGAGCATGGAGGCGGCAAGGGACGGGCTGACCCGGGAGTCCCTTCGGAAACGGGTGCACACGGTCTGTATGGATGTCTCCTTGTTCGAGACCGCCTTGATCGAGCAGGTGAGAGAGCTTCTGCCGCAGAAGGATCTGGACCCGGGGAAGGCGCTGACCTCGGTTCTCGGGATGCATGACAGGGCCTGTGAAGCACTGACTCGTGGATCCGACGGCTGTCTGCTTCCCATTCAAGGAGGCGGGGTGAACCTTGCCATCTCCACCATGACCCTTTCGCAGTTTCTCACCGGGTACACGAACATCCTGCTCGAGCTGTTCATGGAGCGCTTCGGCAGGAAGCGGGTTCGAGCTTATTTTCTCCCTGTCGAGGGGGCAGCCGGGCAAGGGGAAGGAGAAAGGGATCCGGTCTCGGTTCTTCAGCGTTCCACCCTGTCCCTTGCGCGGCATGCCACGAAGGCGCACCTACGAGAGCTCGCACGCATCACCGGAGAGGAAGGGAGCATCGTCCTTTCCGATCACGTCCTCCATGGCCTGGGCACGTTCGTCTCGGACGACCGGGTTGAGGTGGATACCCGGAGCCTGTTGCCTTATTCCCGGAACAGGGAGGAGGACAAGGTCCTGCAATACAGGGGATTCGGAAGGGAGGCCTTGCCCGAGACGATTTGCGTGGAGCTGGGGCGGTGGGATGAAACCTTTACAGCAGGGGGCCGGGACGTGCTGAAAGCGGCTCTGTGCCGTTTCCCGCAACTTGCCGTTTGCAGGCACGAGAACTGGTGGTGGGTCACGGAAAGGGCGAACCGCGTCGAGCATGAGCGCACGGTCTGGTCCCTTGTGTTTGTGGATGCCTATACGCTCGGGAAAAAGCAGGAACGGCATGACGATTGAGAAGCCAAGGGTTGATCGGATACGAGAGAAGGTTCGTGGTTTGAACGAAAAGGAACGGAATGCAGCAAAGGAGGAAAGAAATGGCAAAGCTCGGCATTATCGGTGGATCCGGACTGGATGATCCCGCCATCCTGGAACATCCTGAGGAGAAGATCCTGAATACCCCGTTCGGCGACCCCTCCTGCTCCGTGACCTGCGGAGAGATCGAGGGTGTGGAAGTGGCCATCCTTGCCAGGCACGGAAAGAAGCACACCATCTATCCGTCCGCAGTGAATTTCCGCGCCAACGTCTGGGCGCTGAAAGCGCTCGAATGCACGCACATCCTGGTGTCCACGGCTTGCGGGTCCCTCAGGGAGGAGATCGCACCCGGACACCTGGTTATTCTGGACCAGTTCATCGACCGGACCACCAAGCGGGCGAGCACCTTCTACGACAAGGACCGTGTCTGCCATATCCCCATGGGCGACCCCTTCTGCCCCGGGCTCAGGGAACTGCTCATCGACGGCGCCCAGCGTCTCGGCCTGGCGCATCACCCCAGGGGAACCATGGTGACCATCGAAGGGCCGCGGTTTTCCACCAAGGCCGAATCCCACATGTTCCGGAGCTGGGGCTGTGACGTGATCAACATGACCACCGTGCCGGAAGTGACCCTGGCCAGGGAAGCGGGCCTCTGCTACGCCAGCGTGGCCATGAGCACGGACTATGACTGCTGGCACGAGGAAGAAGAGCATGTGACCATTGAGATGATCCTGGAGATCATGAAAAAGAACGCGGACAATGTGATCCGGCTCCTGCTGGATGTGATTCCCCGGATTCAATTCGAGGATTGCTCGTGCAAGGAGTTCATCAAGACAGCCGTTATCGGTGGATGATTTCAGGATGTGGGAGGGAAGATTCAATCCCCTCCCGCTTTTCTTCGGAGGACTTCCTTGAGCAGGTTTTCCGCCCAGGGGAGATCATTCTTGTACCACTGCCCGGTTCGTTCCCCCTCCGGCAGGTGAATGATCTTGTTCAGGTGGGAGATCGCCTCTTCGTACCGCCTGTTCTTCAGATCGAGTTCGGCCAGGTAGAAATGGGCGATCCTGTAGCCGGGGTCGGCCTGAAGGGCACGCTCGTAGAGTCTGTAAGCCTCCTTTTCGTCCCCTCCGAAGATCCCAGGCATCTCGGTCAGGTACTGTCCGCGGGCAACCAGGGCGGGTGCAAAATCCGGGTCCAGTTCCAGGGTTCTGTCCATCTCCTTCTTGATCCTTCGAAACGCCCAGAACGACGAAAGCAATCCCTTGGCCCTGGCCATGGAGCCCAGGTTGGCCATGTAGTAGAAGTGCCCTTCCTTCCCGTCCGGGTTCACCTCCACGGACCGTTTTCCGTACTCGACCCCCTTTTTCCAGGCCTCGATCTTCCGGGGTTTCTCTGTGTGCGCCTGACCGCTCAGCTGATGAATCTGAGCCAGGCGCCAGAGTGCTTCATAATCGTCGGGCTTCCGTTCGAGCGCATGCTCATACATTTGGGCAGCCTGCTCCATCCTGCCGGGAGCAAGGTGATGAGAGCGAAAGAGTTCCAGGGCCTTCTTTTTGTAGACCTCTGCCTCTCCGGCATGCGCCGGCCAGGACACGAGCAGCAGGAGTGCCGTGACCCCGAGCAGAAAGCGCCTAGTCTTTGCCATCATTATAGATCTATAATCTTTTGATAAAGGTCTTTCCACCGGAGGAAGGCTTCCTGGTAGATCGGCCCTTGGTCCGCCTCCGGCTCGATGAGCATGTCCATCCGGACGAGCCCTTTCTGTGCATCGGAAAGGCCGGGAAACGCGCCGATACCCGCTGCTGCACAGATGGCGGCCCCCAGTGCTGTCGCCTCGCGTATGTGGCCCACAAAGACCGGCATTTCAAGGCAGTCGGACACGATCCGGCAGAAGAGATTGTTGCTGGCCATGCCGCCGGTAAGAAAGACACGGTCCGGGTAGAAAGGCTTGACTGCACGGATCTGTTCCATGTTTCCGCGCAGGGCAAAGGCGATGTTCTCCAGGATGGCACGGAAAAAATGTCCTGCCTGAGCCGGGGATTCCGTAAGAGGGTGCGCAGGCGGCGGAAAGAAGAACACCCCGGGCCGGACGAGAAAGAAGCTCTCCTCATTCATGATCATGGGGCCGAGGAATGCATAGGTCTCTCCGGCGCCCGGCGGAACGGCGGATGCCTCCTTCTCCATCCAGGCGTACATGTCCACACCTTCTGACGTCCTCTTGGTGGCAAGGCCCAGGAGGTTTTGAATCCAGAGGAGGACCGTGCCGGCCCAGGTGAGGTTGGCCTCCAGGATCCAGCTTTTCGGTTCGATGTGGCAGGAGGCCCACAGCCTTTTCTCCGGGTCCACATAGGGGGCATCCAGGGATCGGCAGATCATGGCTGTGGTGCCGGCAACGATGCCGATCTGGTCCGGGCCCCAGAGGCCTCCGCCCAGAAGGGCGCACTGGGTATCCGCACCGCTTACAACCACCGGTGTGCCCGGTTTCAGGCCTGTTTCCCCGGCCGCTCCGGGAAGCACCCCGCCGATCACCTCGCCGGCAGGGACCAGGGGGGGGAAGAGGTCCTGGTCCAGTCCAAAGGTCTTCGCGATCTTCCTGGACCACACCCCTGTCTTCACCTCGAGGAAGCCGCTGCCCGAGGCCGCCGTGACCTCGGAGCGCATCTCGCCGCAAAGCTTGTACTGGACCCAGTCGTTGAGCATCAGGACGGTGCGGATCCGGTCGCAGGTCTCTGGTTGCAGAAGCCTGTACCAGAGGATCCGGGCCAGGGCGGATGTGAGAGGAGGGAACTGGCCGGTTAGCTCGTAGTATTCCCTTCCCAGCAGGTTTTCGATCTCCGCCTGGGTGTAGACTCCCCGCGGATCCAGGTTCGGGCCTGCATAGAGGGCCTCGCCATCTTTGTCCAGGAAAAGATAGGACAAGCGCTGGCATGTGGTGGATACGGCCAGAATCGATTCCCGAGGGACCCCTGATTGGCGGATCAGGGCGCGCGTCAGATCGCAGATGTTCGACCAGAGGATGCCGGTGTCGAAGATCTGCGTCATCGGTTCGCCCGAAGGGTCCGGGAGGTAGGTTCGTGCCCGGGTTTCCTTTTGGACGATCCGGCCCTCCAGGTCGAAAAGGACGCCCCGAACCGAACCGGTTCCCACATCCAGAACGAGCAGAACCCCGTCCTTTGCCTTTGTTTTCTTCTTCCCTTTCACCCTTCCTCCTCCAGGATTTCAGGGTTCCAGATGTGCTTCGGTCTTTCCTTGTTCAGGTACCGGATAATGTCGTCTGCAACCATATGACTTTGATGCCGGATCACGTCCCGGGTTGCCCCGCCCAGGTGAGGGGTACAGATGACATTGTCCAGTTTCAGGAATGGATGGTCGGGCTGGAGCGGCTCTGTGTT
>CAZSUQ010000172.1:0-8701 GCA_964609935.1 uncultured Thermodesulfobacteriota bacterium
CCTTTGCTAAACGGATCAGCTTCTTCTTTGCCACCGGAACACAGATTTTTGAGGAGGCCGCACGTTACCGGGCCGCGCGCAGGTTGTGGGCGCGCATCATGAAGGAGCGGTTCCATGCCAGAAAGCCTGCATCCATGCTCTTTCGTTTCACCGGTACGGTGGGGGGGAGCTGCTACAGGGCAAAGGAACCGGAGAACAACCTGATCCGCGGGGCTTACGGGCTCCTGGCCAATGTGCTGGGCGGCGTGCAGGGCATGCTCCACCCGGCGCTGGACGAGCCCTTTGCCATCCCCAGCGAGGAGACCGCCCGGCTGGCCTTGAGGACACAGCAGATCTGTGCCTATGAAACAGGGGTCACAAAGACCGTGGACCCTCTGGGCGGCTCTTATTACGTGGAAACCCTCACCAATGAGATCGAAGAGGAGATCGTCAAGGTAATGGATACCATCGAGTCCATGGGGGGTGCGGTCCGGGCCGTGGAGCAGGGATACATGCAGAAGAGCATCGCAGGCGAGGCCTTTCGCATGGCCACGGAAGAGCTGTCCGGCGAGAGGGTGGTGGTGGGTGTAAACCGGTTCGAGGCGGAAGAGGAAAAGAAGAGGAATCTCAAATTCCACAAGTGGGATCCACGTATGCAGGACGATCAGATCAAGGGTCTCAGGCAGGTGAGAATGGAGAGGGACAACGGAAGGTGTGAAGCGGCCCTGGATCGATTACGAAGGGCGGCGGAAGGGGATGAGAACCTCATGCCCCACCTGGTTGATGCGGTGAAGACCTATGCTTCCATCGGCGAGATCATGGATGCGCTTAAGGATGTGTTCGGCGCCTACAAGGAACCCCTTTGTATCTAGTCAGAGGCAGTGGGAACCATGGAGAGAAAGATCCGAATCTTGATGGCAAAGCCAGGGTTGGACGGTCACGACAGGGGCGCCAAGGTGATTGCCCGGATGTTCCGGAACGCCGGGATGGAGGTCATCTACACAGGGCTGCATCAGACACCGGCAGGGATCGTGGAGGCGGCCGTTCAGGAGGACGCGGACGTGGTGGCCATGAGCATCCTTTCGGGTGCGCACCTGAGCATCTGCCGAAAGGTCATGGGGATGCTCGAGCAGAAGGGGGCCGGTGACAAGCCCGTGATCGTTGGGGGAACCATTGTGGACGAGGATATACCCCGGCTGAAGGAGATGGGTGTCAAGGAGGTGTTCCCTCCCGGTTCTCCTGTGGATGCAGGTGTGAAATTCGTGCAGGAATGGTTTACAAAAGAACCCTGACTTTTTTCATCGAGAGAGTCGCCCGCCTGTAAGGGGGATGGGTAACAGGGAGCAGCCTTTCAGCAGGGGCCCGAAACAGGACCGGACGGCCGAAACAGATGAAGGGAGATGACATGAAAAGATCAGCTTTCTTTCTGCTCCCGTTCCTTGCAGGCAGCATCCTCTTTGTGTTCCCGGGCGTTTTGCGGGCAGGCGGATTCGACCAGGGGGTTCAGGGCGCCCGGGCGTCGGGAATGGGAACCGCCTTTGTGGGGCTGGCGGACGATGCGTCCGCCATCTTCTACAACCCCGCCGGTATAGCCCTGCTGGAACGCAAGCAGGGCATTCATGCAGCAGCCCATTACACCGGGACCTATCTGCTGTACAGGTTCCCCGAGGGGAAACTCTCCCCGTCCGGGCAGGACAGCGGAAGGGCCTACCTGACCGGGGGGATCCCGCACATCTTCTATTACCGTCAGTTTGGGAAATGCGCGGCCGGGGCCGGGATCTACATCCCCATTGGCGGTGTGGCCGGATCATGGGGAAGGGATGTCTTTGGATTCGACATGACCCAGATGATGGCCATGGCTTCCCTGACTCCCAGCTTCGCCTATGCCATTACACCGAAGCTGTCCATCGGGGTGGGATTGAACTTCTATGTGGGCATCATGAAGGCAAAGGTGACCTTTGACCAGCTTCCTATCGGCTTGTTCCTCCCGGATTTAGCCGCCGGACTCCCGGACGATCGGAAATACCTCCCTTTCAAGTTGAAGCAGAAGCAGACCCTCACAGGCGTGGCTCTGGGGTGGAATGCGGGCATCCTGTACAGGCCCTTTGCATGGTTGAGCATGGGGGCTTCGGTGAGGGCGCCGGGCACGGACGTCAAATTGAGCGGGCCGGCGGATGTCATCTTTTTCCTTGAAGATCCCCTTGCCGTGTATCTCCACTCGAGAGCGGAGATGCGATACAAGCTGCCTTACCTGGCTACATGGGGCATCGCGATACGGCCAATCCCCAATCTCGTCCTGGTTGCGGACGGGCAATACAACGGCTGGGGAAGGACCGAGGCGCTGGAGCTCACGTTTGACGGGTTCGGCCTTCCCCCGCTGGTCAATAATGCGATGCAAGGGTTGGGCATCAACTTCACGAACCAGTCCACCCCGACCCACTTCAAGGACACGGTGAAGTTCATGGTGGGTGCGGAGTACACCTTCAAGGAACGGTATTCCGTCCGCCTCGGATACATGTACACACCCACCAACCTCAAGAGCTCTCAGGCCGTGAACTACATGTCCTGGGACACAACGGTTCACAACGCCGCCTGCGGATTCGGGATCGCCTGGGAGAACTTCGAGGTGCACGGGTTTGCCGTGATCTCCATCGGCGAATGGACCACAAAGCCCATGGATGACCCTGCTGATCCCATTGGAAAGCCGGCCGGGGATTACTCCCTGTTCGCGCAGAACCTGGGTTTCGGCTTTTTGTGGTACTTTTAAAAACTTGCGTTTGAAGGATCAACGATTCAGCCGGCAATGCCTGCTGCGAAAAAGACAGGAGACGGTGCCATGCCCAAGATAACGGACCCGATCAAGATCAATTCCATGGAACTGCCTCACAGGCTCGTGGTTGCTCCCAATGGAAAGGGTTATGCATACAACGACGGCACCCCTTCGGAGCGGTTGATCGAGAACTATCGGTACGAGGCGGAAGGCGTGTTGGGCGGGCTGATCCAGATGGGCATTACCTGGTTCAAGATCGAGGGATCCTGTTTCGGCGGGTTCATGAGCCTGCAGGACGAGAGGATGATCCACGAGCAGGGCAGGCTGGTGAACACGATCCAGCTGGCCGGGGCCAAGTGCGCGCCCCAACTCTTTCACGCTGGTGCCATCTCCGTGCCCGGGATGGAGAACGCGCCTCCGCCGGTGAGTTCGGAGGAGAGGCCCTGCTTCTTCGAGGGTGCAGACATGGCCCACGCCCTGTCGGATGAAGAAGCCGAGCAGATGACCATGGAGTACGCCAAGGCGGCCTTTCGGGCCAAGGAGGCGGGCTACAATGCCGTGAACATGCACTTCTGTCACGGCTCGCTGGTGACCCAGTTTTATTCCCGGGGCCTGAACAGTCGAGACGATCGGTGGGGTGAGAGGAAAAAGGAATGGGGGGACAACCCCCTGCTGTTCCCCATCGAGACCATACGCAGGACGCGGGAGCTTGTGGGACCGGACTTTCCCATCATCGTGCGCGTATCCGGGGACGAGCTTCTCGGGCCCGAAGAAGGCTTCACCATCGACGATATGTGCCGGTACATCGCGCCCGCCTTTGAGGACGCGGGGGCGGACTGCATCGACGTTTCGGGGGGGCGCGTGTTGAGGCAGTCCTTCTGGTGTATCGGTCCTCCCGTCTACTTCCCCCATGGGTGCATGCTGGAGATGGCCAAGAAGATCAAGCAGTGCGTGAATATACCCGTGATCGCGGTGGGCAAGCTCTTCGAGCCCAAGCTCTGCCGAACCATCATCGAGAAGGGCTGGGTGGACATGGTTGCGGTATGCCGGCCCATGATGGCGGATACGAACTACATCAAGAAGACCATCCTCAAGCAGGACAAGGAGGTGCGAAAATGTCTCTCCTGCAACATGTGCATGGCCG
Organism: uncultured Thermodesulfobacteriota bacterium; assembly: GCA_964609935.1. Lineage (GTDB taxonomy): Bacteria > Desulfobacterota > DSWW01 > DSWW01 > DSWW01 > CAYTRL01. The sequence goes on from CAZSUQ010000172.1 coordinate 3,894, forward strand.
TTGAAGACAAGGCGGGCGGACTGCGGTGCGCGGCCAATCCCTCCTACGGAAGGGAGTTGACGTGGCTCCCTCTCAGAAAGACAGAGGAGCCCAGGAACATCATGGTGGTTGGGGGAGGACCGGCAGGCTGCGAATTCGCCATCACCGCGCACGAGCGTGGTCACAAGGTCACCCTGTACGAGAAGGCCGATCAACTGGGGGGCATGGTGAATGTGGGGAGTGCGGTTCCGCGCGTTCCCACCAGGGATCTGATCCACATTGTTCACTGGCACAAAAGGGAATTAAAGAGGCTGGACATCCCCGTGGTACTGAGCACCGAGGTGACCGAAGATCTGGTGGACAGGGAAAAGCCGGATATCGTGGTCTGTGCGTCCGGCGGCCTGGATGTGGTCCCACCGGTGACCGGGGCAGACCTTCCCCATGTCATGACCTATATCGAATGCTTGAAGAAGATCCCGGACGTGGGCCAGAGGGTTGTGGTCATCGGAGGCCACGAGGGTGCGGAATCCGCTGTAAGCCTGGCCCGGTACGGGAAACAGGTGACCATCGTGGAAGAGACGAATGAGATCGGAAAACCGAGCTACTGTCACGATTTTGCCAGGCAGATGAGGCTGCAGGAGTTCATCCTGGACGAAAAGCTGGAACATGACATCGATGTGGTGATCAATGCAAAGGTCGTGGAGATCACGGAAGATGCGGTCAAGCTCGACGTGAGCGGCAAAGAACAGGTTCTCGAGGCGGATACCGTGGTGTGGGCGCTTCCCAGGAAGCCGGACGATGCGCTGGCCAAGGCCCTGTGGGAAAAGATGCCCGGCCTTGTTCACAGGATCGGGGACTGCAGGGAGGTCAGGAGCATCGGGCATGCCACCGAGCAGGGAGCGTATCTGGCCCGGCAACTGTAACGATTATTGGGGTGGTTTGGGAATATCGTCTTTTTAGCACCGAACAACACGAGCATAGGCGGGGAAGCATAGCAAAAGTTTCCTGTTGGCCTACAAATCCATACCATAACGACATGGCTCAAAGCTCGGGATTTCAGGTTTGAAGCGATTTGGATCCTAGCCGAAAGGACAGATCATGAGTGATGCCTTTCATAATCTGTTCACTCCGATTACCCTGGGAAACACAACGATCAAGAACCGGCTGGTGGTGCTCCCGCACAACACCTCCTATGCCAACGACCACCTGATCAATGACCGGCACATCGCCTACTACACCGAAAGGGCCAAGGGGGGATTCGGCCTGATCATCGTGGAGCGGCAGTCCGTGTCTCCGGACACCGAGCCCCTTTTGAACGAGAGCCGCGCCTTCAATCCGAAGATCATCCCCCGCTATCAGAAGCTCACGGCTTCTGTTCACGAGCATGGGGCCAAGATCTTCTGCCAGATCGGGCACGGCGGCCGGAACATGCCCCACAGCAAGATTACCCGCCGTCCCATTGTGGCGCCGTCGGCTGTGAAGGTGTCGCCCGTGGGCGAGGAACTTCATGTTCTGGACAGGGACGAAATCAGGCAGCTCGTGGAGGATTTCGGCAAGGTTGCAGGCCACGTGAGGGAAGGGGGCTTCGACGGCGTGGAAGTGATTGCCACCCACGGCTACCTCATCCAGCAGTTTCTCTCGCCCATGACCAACCTGAGGGAGGACGAATACGGCGGGGACCTGGAAGGACGCATGCGGTTCTGCATGGAGGTCCTGGAAAAAGTGCGAGGGGTGGTTGGGTCCGACTTTGTACTCGGGCTCAGACTCTGCGGGGATGAGTTCATGCCTGCAGGACTCACCGAAGAGGATGCCCAGGAGATCGCCGAGCGTATCAGCGAAGCGGGTCTGGTCGACTATCTTTCCGTGAGTGCCGGATCGGGACAAACCCCATTCATGATCGTGGGCGACATGTCCTTTCCGCTGGGTGTGCACACCTACCTGGCGGCAGGCATCAAGGAAATGGTGGGCGACCTACCGGTCCTGGCCGCCCACAGAATCAAGGACCCGGTGCAGGCGGAGAAGATCCTTGCGGATGGTCAGGCGGATCTCATCGGCATGGCAAGGGCTGCCATCTGTGATCCCGAGCTTCCACGCAAGGCAGAGGAAGACCGCTTGAACGAGATCCGGTTCTGCATCGCCTGCAATCAGAACTGCATCGGGAACAACATGTTGAGCATCCCGGTGGGATGCATCCAGAACCCGGCAGCAGGATTCGAGCGTGAGTTGGGAATCGGAACGCTCCGGCCGGCACCTGAAAGAAAGAAGGTGCTGGTGGCGGGCGGAGGGCCTGCGGGCATGGAAGCGGCTCGCGTGGCGGCCGAGCGGGGGTTGAGTGTGGTCCTGTGTGAGAAGGAGTCTGAACTGGGGGGGCAGATCAACATCCTCACACGCGTGAAGGAGCACGAGGAGTTCGGGGACGTGACCCGCTACCTCGTCAAGGAGATCACCCGGTTGGGTGTGGAGGTGCGCACGGGGGCCACGGTGACGCCCGAGATGGTGGCAGGGGAGGCACCGGATGCGGTCATCGTGGCCACCGGCTCCCTTGCAAGGATTCCGGGCGGGATCCCCGGGATCGATGAAGGGAATGCGGTGCACATCCGCGACGTGCTCCTTGAGAGGGTGGAGGTGGGACAGAACGTGGCCATCATCGACCGGGACGGATCGACCCGCTGCCTGGGCCTGGCAAGCTTTCTGGCGGATCAGGGCAAGCACGTGGAGATCATCACCCCTGTGTTCTATGTGGGGTGGAACGTGAACTTCATGAGCCTGTTGCCAGCGTATATGAACATCCTTCAGAAAGACGTGGTCTTCCGCCCCATGTGCGACGTGTCCGGTGTGGAAGGGAACGTGCTGGCCGGCATGCAGTACTTCAGCTTCAAGGACATCCGGGTTGACGCGGACACGATTGTGGTGTCCCATGCCGGAGTGGCGGATGACGGGCTTTATCGATCACTCAAGGAGGCCGGCACCGGAGGGAAGATCTACGCCATTGGAGACTGTGTGGCTCCCCGGTTCACAGACAGCGCCATCCGAGAGGGAAATGAGGCGGGGAGAAAGGTACTCGCTTGATCGATTTATCCAGCCGTATATTTTTTGTTGACTCGAATCTTTCACTTTCGATAGAGTAGATCCACTATACCCCAAAAGCTTTCTTCATCCTGGTTTCTTGCCTCTGGTTGAGAAAAACGGCTTGCCCACAAATAAAGGAGGAAAGACATGACCCGCATCAAAACATTCTTGCGTTTATGGATCTGTTGCATGATGGGACTCGGCCTCTGCTTCACAGGGTGCGGGGACGATGATGATGCAGCGGGCGGCACGGGCACTGCGGTCAGCAAGCGGGTGAAGTGGACCATTCCGACAGGTGGTGCGGTTTCCGGCAGCCCGGCGCTGGGAAAAGACACGATCTATGTTGGATCGGACGACGGAGTCCTTTACGCGATCATCGGGGATGGAACCCAGAGGTGGACCTTCCAGACCGGCGGCCCGGTGCGATCCACTCCTGCGATGAACGGAGAAGAGGGTGGAACGATCTATGTGGGCTCGGATGACGGCAACCTCTATGCCGTCAGGGGGAGTGGGGCCCTGAGATGGTCCTTTGCCACGGGTGGAGCGGTGCGATCCCCGCTGGTTGCTCTGGGCGACACGGTGATTGCAGGTTCGGACGACGGCAACCTGTACTCGGTGAATCCGCCGGCCAAAGAGCTCTCGGTGGATGCGGAAGGTGTCCAGAACTGGGCTTTTGCCACCGGCGGTCCGGTTCGATCCCTGGCCATCGCAGTAGGCGGCACCCTGTACGCGGGTTCGGACGACGGCAGCCTCTATGCGGTCAATGTAGATGGAAGCCAGAAGTGGTCCTTTGCCACGGGGGGTATGGTTCGATCTTCCGCCACCCCTGTGCCCGCACTGGATTTGGTCTTGGTGGGTTCGGACGACGGGAACCTGTACGCGCTCAACGCGGTGGACGGCAGTCAGAACTGGATGTTCCCCATCGGTGCACCGGTTCGCACTTCCCCTGCTGTGGGAGAGGATGGAACGATCTATGTTGGCTCGGATGACGGCAACCTGTACGCAGTGAAATCGAACGGAACCCTGAAGTGGGTCCTTGCCCTGGGGCCCATGGTTCGCTCCTCCCCGGTCGTGGGATCTGATGGAGCTATCTACGTGGGATCGGATAACGGCAAATTTTGCCGCGTAAAAAAGAATGGAAATCCGGGTTGGTCCATTGCAACCGGAGGAGCCATTTCCAGCTCACCGGCCGCAGGAGCAAACGTCATATATGTGGGATCTGCGAGCCAGAAAATTTATGCGTTCTATGTTAAGTTGCCGCCCGAGATTCGCTAAAAACAGGACGAGCAAACAAGGTTCGGGTTTATAGGCGGGCGGACCGCATCAGAGCCACCATGATTCTGGCTGGGAAGGTCCGCCCGGCGACCTCAGGGCTTCATGTCTCTCCCCCTACCTGCCAGTGCCCTTTTCTGGCGAGTTCCCTGCAGGATGGTTCGTACCCCAGCCCGCACGCCACGATGAAGTCCGACAGGGACATGTTCTCCTCTCCGAGTTGCTGGTAGGCGGACCCCCGGTGATCGTAGGCAGTGGCGAGTTCCGGATGGATCGCAATGGCTTTGTCGCAATCCTGGATCGCCTGTTCATAGGCTTCGGTGCGGAGAAGGGCTCGACACCTGTTGTTATGAGCCATGGCAAAGCCAGGGTCGAGCTCGATGGCCTTTGTGTAGTCCTGGGTCGCCCGATTCAGGTCACCCTTCTCTTCGTAGGTGAGCCCCCTGTTGCTATAAGCGATGGCATACCCTGGATCGAGTTCGATGGCC
>CAZSUQ010000173.1:0-8675 GCA_964609935.1 uncultured Thermodesulfobacteriota bacterium
GGTCATTGATCCAGGCGTGAATCGATCCTTCCTCCATGCCGTGGTGGATGAGGCTCCGAAAAACAAGGGAAACCGCCGGTGCACAATAGATATCATCCGGGTAGTTCCAGGAGGGATCGTCGAACCGGAATTCCCACTTCTCCAGCACCTTTCCTTCAGGACTTTTCCTCAGCAGGCCGTAGGAAATCTGCTTGAGGGTCTCCCCGGCCTCCACCAGGGAGACGGCCTCCACCTGCTGGCCGTTGAAGAGCTTCATGTCTTCCTTGATCTGAATGTATTGCTTTCCGTCCTTGAACAGGGTTTCGATCTCCTGTTCTTCATAGGACTGGAGCCTGTCCAGTTTGACGATGGTGGAATTCTTTTTTTTGTCCGCACCCATCACCTTGAACTTTGCCTTGCCCGTTTCGTTTATGGGCATGCCGATGTGCTTGAACGGCTCGGCAAACGCCTGTGAGACGGTCAAATACCCGAGGACCAATCCGGCTGTCACCAGAGAACTCCGCATTCCATCTTCTCCTTGTGTCCTTCATCCATCACTGTGGTGATGGTTTGTTCGTTTCTTCCCCTACCCCGTAGACCCCGCCCAGCTCCACCCGCAGGAAGCGATCCCCGAATTCCCGCTCCATGCGGTCCATGCCCTCTGCACCGGTGCAGTGGCAGGCTGCAACGCTGTCGATGTCCATCCCCTTCAGCTCCCTGATGGTCTCCTCTCTCTGCGGCTCCTTTGTGGGCGGGATGAAGTGGAACCCGCCCAGCATGAGGGCGATCCGTTCCTCACCGCTCAGCTCCATGGCCCGCCGGGCAATGTCCTGGGGCTTGGGGTGGGAGCACCCCACAAGAAGCACAAGACCCTTCCCCTCAACGTTCATGTAAAGGGCCTGCTCGTGAACCGGATGGCGCTGAAGCGGAAAGGTCCCTTCAAAACAGCCGGTGGAGTGTATGTCAGGCAGGATCTCCTGCGGTTCATCCACCTCCACCCGGTTGAACCCCGACGGCAGGCGGGATTCCACGAACCCGTTGATCAGGCTGAAGGAGGGCTCCCTGACCGGCACGTAAAAAGGGGGTTGCTGTACCATGGATTTCAGAAGGGCGGGCATGGCCCCGGTGTGGTCGAAGTGCCAGTGTGTGATGAAGCCGCAGTCGATCCCCTGAAGGTCCTTTCCCAGTTCCTTTGCATTGTGCTCGAGCCTGGCCCAGGAGGTTCCGGTGTCCATCAGGATGCGGGAGACACGGGAATCCTTTGTCACCTCCACATAAAGGGAGAGGCCCACCAGGGGGCGCAGCTTCTTCGGCGCCTGCGAGCCCTTCAAGGTGGGGTGATCCTCCCCCTCCACGAGAACCGTGACCTGAACCTTGTCAACCATCTGCGGTCTCCTTTTCCGCCTTTAGGTTAGGTCGCCTTCCCTTCCTGTTCGGCTGCCTCCCTGTGCCCCTCTTCCACTGCCTGCGCCTGCAGCCCGAGCCCTTTCAAGGCCAGGCGCACAAGGAAAGGCATCCCCAGGACGGACCAGATGATCACGTAATAGCCCATCACCTGGATCTCCTCCCGTGCGGGAAGATCCTTTGGAAGGTTGAGCAGGATCGCCATGGTGACGCCCACGTGAAGTCCCCCCAGGTCCACCACGACCCTCCATCTCCATGGAACATCCTGCCTGAAGAACCGGTGAAGGATCCAGAGCAGGGTGTGGACCGTGCCGGAGCGGGCCACGACGACCACGGCAATGGCTGCCAGGCCGATCCAGAAATGGCTCAAAAGGTTCTCCAGAGGTATGGCGGCCCCGATCATGATGAAGAGGAACCCTTCCACGCCGATGGCAACGGCCTCCCACACCCGGTCCAGGGTCTCCACGGTCTCCTCTTCCATACAAAGGGCCTTCCGGTTGCCCACGAAGATGGAGGCGGCCGCAACGGCCAGGAACCCGGACATATGGAAGTGCTCCGCACCGTAGAAGGCCGCCGTGAACAACATGCCGGAGAGGATCAGCTCACTCACGGGATCGTTCATGAGCCGGTAGAGATGGTAAAACAGATAGCCCAGAACAATCCCCAGGAGGGCGGACCCCAGGACGCTCTTCAGGATCGTTGCGACCCAGTCCGGCTCCTGCCCCTGCCACAAGGCAACGGTCAGGCCGAACAGGATGAGGCTGAAGGGATCGTTGAAAATGGACTCCCCGGCGAGGAGGGAACGCCACCGCTCGCTCACCCCGAACCGGGACAGCACGGCAAGAACCGCTCCGGCATCGGTGGGGATCAGCATGGCTCCCACCATCACGGCCACGATCCACTCGTACCCCAGGAGGGACCTCACCAGGGAGGCGCAGATCACGGTGCCCACCAGGGTGCCCAGCACGGCAAGCACGGAGATCTCCTCCACGTTCTCCTTGAGGAATCCGATCTCGACGTTCAGCCCTTCGTTGAAGATCAGAAGACCGATGAGCAGAAAGATGGCTTCCGGGCCGAGGTAGAGGTGCTGCGCCACGTCCACCCCCGTGAAGGTGGCAAGAAGGTGGATGAGAAAGCCCCCCAGAAAGCACCCCATGACGGCCGGCTGGCGAAACCTCCTGGCCGCCAGGCTGCAGAGCAGGATAAAGGCAAAGACGAACAGAAGCTCGAAAGGCGCCTCGTGCGTCATCTCCTGCAGGATCTTCGGGATCACATCCGTCATGTTCATTCTTCCATCCGGTTGTCAGGCATCAGCAGTCCTGCTGATCACCCGGCAGGGACGGCCATCGCACGGTGACCACGAGCGTTTCCTCCTCTGCCCGCCAGCTGTGCGGGAGATCCGGCGGCCACAGGGCATAGTCCCCTTCCTCTCCAAGAACCACTTCACCCTCTTGAAATTCAACCACGAACCTCCCCCGGATCAGGATCACCAGGGTGCAGGCCTTGTGGTTCCGGGCCCAGCCCTCCTTGCGATTCCCTTCCGGGTGACGCCTCAACTGCACCTCCGCCTGATCGGTCTTTCGCAGATTCATCTGTTCAACGTCTACGAAGTGTCCGACAAACCAGCTCCCGTGAGACCTGCCGTCCACGTGCGCATTTCCCCTGACGACCCTGTCCATGGCTCCTTCTCTTCGCAGGGCTCTAACCAGCTACAGCCGGCTGTAAACGGCGCGCGGAATCGCCTTGAGCAGCCAGGCGATCAGCCTCCACCTACGCGTCACGTAGGCATGGTTCCTCTTCTTCTCGATCGCTTTCACGATCTGCCGGGCCGCCTTTTCCGGTGCGGCGACCCAGAACTTCGCCTCTCCCTGGGCCATGGCCGTTTCCACGAATCCGGGCTGGATGTCCGTGACCGTGATGGGAAGCCTCTTTTTGCCCACCTTCTGTCTCAGCCCCTCCAGGTAGTTCGAAACAAAGGCCTTGGATGCATTGTACGCAGGCGCGTCCCGGCCTCCCCTGAGAGCGGCAAGAGAGGAGATACCCACGAGATGGCCCGAGCCTTGCTCCAGGAAGTGTTTCATCGCCACGTTTGCTGCGGCGGCAAAACCGGTTACGTTCACATCAATGGTTTCCTTTTCCTCTTTCCAGTTCAACCCTGGATTCAGGAAACCCGTGCCTGCCGAGACCACCACGAGATCCACGCCCCCCATCTCCCGGATCAGCCCCTGGAGGCGATCCGTTGCTTCCGGCAACCGGGACACATCCATCTGCCTTCCAAGCGAAGGCCCCTGGATCTCCTTGCGAACTTCCCCCAGGAGCTCGAGCCTCCGTGCGGCAAGCCCGACGGCATACCCCTTTTGCGACAGCTGCTTTGCCAGCTCCCGCCCGATCCCTGAGGACGCACCGATGACAATCGCGTTTTTTCTCATGCGAAGGTTGTTTCACATGGAAGCCGGTGAAGTCAAGGAAGCTTCACACAAGCGGCGCAACCCGGCTGTTCTCCGAGGTTCTTTTGCTTTTTTCTCCTTTTCTCCTGCGCCGGGCGTATGCTATTGTGAGAGCCCTCGAACGGCATCATGGGCAGATATCTCCCTATCCGGCTTGTCATCTTTTCTTGGAAGCACGTTCCTCACTCACATGGAGACCCTGGATGAAGAAGAACGTGAGCCGACACACTTTCGGATTTCATTCTCTTCTCTCTCTCTTCCTTGTTTCGTTTGTCCTCGCAGGGCTCACCGCTTCTGTTGGCTGCAAAGGAGATCACGGGCCTTCGAGTACGGCCCATGAGCGGGGATTCTTTGCCGGCACGGCGGTGAAGGACCTGGACATGCCGGTGGGCACGCCGCAGGGGGGCTACGGAGCCAGGTATGAGAAGGTCCCCCTGCTGAGCCTCGTTCTCGGCGGGGGATCCATCCACCTCCCGGACGATCGCGAATCCCCCTATGCGGACGGATTCTTCCCCACCATCGGCATGCTCACCAGGCCCAATGCAAAGTGCGTCGCCCTTGAGATCAGAAACGGCACAGAGGTTCAGCGCCTGGTCCTGTGCCGCGCGGAACTCACGTTCGTAACCGACCTGCTCCGCCGCAGGGTCCTGGAGATCGTGGAGAACAGGACGGGCCTGGATCTGGACAACAGCCTGCTGCTCTCCGCCACACACACGCACTCGTCAGGTGCCAGGTTCTGGCGCCTCCCCTACTTCAGCGACATCGGCTCGGACACCTTTCACCCCGAGATCTTCGAGCGGATCGCGTGGAGCATTGCCCGCACCATTACCACAGCCCTGGGCGACCTGAAGCCGGCAAGGATCGGTGCAGGGGTCTGGAAGGATTTCGACCCTCAAGACCTCCTTTACCGGGACCGAAGGTCCATCAACAACCAGATGGACCTCATCCACAACGAAGTGCCATGGCTCGTTGACGACGCAGGCAACCTGGTTACGGACGGCCGGATTGACGGGAGGATCAAGGACGGCCAGCTCACCCTGTTCCGCGTGGACAGGGCGGACGGCTCGCCCATGGCCCTCCTCTTTCACTTCCCGGTCCACCCCACCACCTTCCCGCCGAACAACCTGTTCATGTCTTCGGACACCTCAGGTGCCGTGGAGAACCAGCTGGAGCTCTCCTTTTCCAGCCCGGTGATGGCCATGCACATCCAGGGGAGCGCAGGAGACACACAGCCGGATCTCGTGCTCGGGCACCCGCCCCTGCTCCTGGAAGAACAGGGACGCATCGGAGCGGAGAAGATCCTCAGGCTCTACAACGAAACCGTCACGAACGCAGGGCTCGAATCCCTGGTATCCTTCAGCAGGGACATCCGGCAGGATTATGACGTGATCGGCTACCCGCATCCCGATCCTCCATGGTCCGAGTTCGACGCCGAGTTCGGGGCGGCCCAGTGCGGTGTCGTGTTTCCAAGCGAACCCTATTACTGCCTTTCCAGGCCCAAGATGCACCTGCCGGACACGCCCTTCTCTCCCCTCCTCGGAGAGATCGTCTCCTTCTTCATCTGCGAGTGGTTCGATGCCTGCTCAGGGGACTGGGCCGAAGAGGTGATCCTGCCGCTGAACCCGGGCGGCCCTCCCTATGAACAGCCCCCGGAGATCTTCCACTGCCAGCATGCAGCTGCAATCCTCGAGGGGATCCCGCGGGTTCTCCTCGCAGGGGACGGGAGCCTTCTGGATCAGGGACCGGCGGACCTCCTGCTGCTCGGCTTCCCCGGCGAGCCCACATCCCCCTTTGGGTGGCAGTCCAGGGGTGTGCTTGCCAGTGTTTTCCGGGATGCCGGATACCGGACAGGGCCGGAGGAGGTCCTGATATGGGGGTACACGCAGGACTATTTCGGCTATCTCCTCACGCCCGAGGACTGGCTTGCCGGCGGATACGAGATCAGCATCAACCTCTGGGGGCCCTTCTGGGGGGAACACGTTGCACAGGCCACATGGGAGCTTGCCCTGGACCTGGCCAATGGCAGACGGCCTGAGGAGGGCCCGGGCCCTCAATACGAGCCCGTGGTCCTGGAAACGGTCCTGCCGGAGATCTCGGACACCACCGGTATCATCCTGGAGCCCGTTGATACGGAGCGCTTTTCCGCGGTGGAGGCGGCATGGAAGGGGGGCGATCCTGCTGTGGACCGGCCCCGGGTCTTTCTGCAAAGGCGGAACGATGCAGGGGCATTTGAAACCGTGCAGAAGCCCAACGGCCTCCCCTATGACGACGCAGGCCCGGAGATCGCCCTTCTGTACGAGGACGACCTCGTGTGGAGCGCGCACTGGGAAGCGCCGTGGGATGTTCCCGGGGGAACCTATCGACTGCACGTGGAGGGGAACATCTATACAGGCGGGAAACAGTGGATCGAGCCGCCCTATTATCCCACAAACCCCTATTCCCTCTCCTCCAGGCCTTTCCTGGTCTCAGAGGCAGGTCCGCTTCCCCTTCGGTTCGGCCGGTGGACCGCAGGCCGGTTGATGGCTTACCTGCCATACCCTAAGGCCCAGCCCGACCTGGACCCCAACACCCCAGACGGGCTTCGCTGGAGACCCCGCTGTCCGGAACGTGTTCAGGGTACGCTTCGCTACTACGATTCCTCCCCACCCGTGGGCGACCCTGTTCACACGGAAGAGCTCGACGTCACGCTGGGCGAGAGCTGCTGGCTGCTGACAGGGACGGATCCCACCTACCCGCCGGAAAGCCACACGCTGGAGGTGTCTCTCCAGGACCCCCAAGGCAACAGCTTTGAGGCCCTGTTCCCCTGAGACGCATCTCTTCATGCGGCAAGAGCCGGAATGCGAAAAACAAAAGGTTCAAAAACAAAAAACGCATTCATCCTTTTGCATCATGCCCGGTTCATCTTTTTCCTTGTGTAACCAGCCATGAGTTTTTATAAGGGAAGAGTCCGTTTCATCCGTCTTCCTGAAAAGAAGGGGGGAAACCCATGGGTTATGACTCGGCGTTGAGGTCCTACCCGCGCAAGCGGATCGAAGAGATCGAAAAGGTGGACATCATTGTGGGCATCCCATGCTACAACAACGATGGCACCATCGAGCACGTCATCCAGATGGTGACCCACGGCCTGAACAAGCACTACAGGGACCTCCGCTCCCTGATCTACATCGCAGACGGCGGATCCACGGACGACACGCGGGAGGTGGCCAAGGAGTTCGAGATCAAGCCCTGGCAGGAGAAGCTCGTGGGCATCTACAGGGGACCTGCCGGAAAGGGGACCGCGTTCCGGGCCATCTTCGAGGCGGTGAAGCTCCTGGAGGCCAGGGCATGCGCCGTGGTGGACAGCGACCTGAGAAGCATCACCTCGGACTGGATCCGCTACCTCCTGGATCCCGTGCTCGAACACGGCTACGAGTACGTGAGCCCCATCTACACGCGCCACAAGTACGACGGCACCATCACGAACAACGTTGTGTACAACCTGACCCGCACCCTGTACGGAAAGCGGATCCGCCAGCCCATAGGCGGCGAGTTCGCCTTTGCCGGACCCATGGCCTCCTTCTACATGGACCAGGACGTGTGGGAAACGGACGTGGCCCGCTACGGGATCGACATCTGGATGACCACCATGGCCGTGATCAACAACGCAAAGATCTGCCAGGCAAGGCTCGGGGTGAAGATCCACGACGCCAAGGACCCTGCCGCATCCCTGGGGCCCATGTTCCGGCAGGTGGTGGGAACGCTCTTTCGCCTGATGGGACAGTTCGAGGATCACTGGATGGAGGTGAAGGGAAGCGATCCCGTACCCTCCTTCGGGCCCGAGTCCTTCCCTGAGCCCGAACCTGTTTCCGTGAACCTGGAACGGCTGGTGAGCGAGTTCCGGACCGGGCACCAGAACTTCGGTGTGCTCTGGAAGGACATCTTCTCAGAGGCGTGCTTCCAGGAGATCGAGGGATGGACCCGTCTGGAAACGGAAAAATTCCTCATGCCCGTGGAGAGCTGGGTGAAGATCCTCTACGAGCTGGCGGCCGTGTTCCACCGCTGGAAGACGGGCCATGAAACCCTGCTCGGCATGATGGTCCCGCTCTACCTTGCCCGGGTGGCCTCCTTTGTGAACCGCAGCAGGGACATGAACGCCGAGCAGGCCGAGGCCCTGGTGGAGGAGCAGGCAGCGGTTTTCGAGGCGCAGAAGGGGTACCTGCTGGAGCTCTGGAAGAAACCATAACCCGCATGGGTGAATGCTCGTGAGGAGAGGAATCTGTTTCATGAAACGAGGATGGATCCGCCTCCTGTTCCTGCTTTCGTTGTCTCATGTCTTTTTTATCCCCTCGCCCGCCACTGCCGAGGTCCCCTTCCCGGAAGCCTCTCCGGGGGTCGATACGTATCGGTATGAAGACTACTGCTTCCTGAAAAAGGAAGGGGGCGTACCCCTTCTTCCCGGCAACTATACAGGGGGCCACGTATGGAAGTACTCCTCGCACGCCTCGGAGTACGAGGAACCCGGTGACAACCCGAAGCCCACCGGCATGAGTGTGGACAGGGCCTGGGAGATCACCACGGGCCGGCCCGACGTGGTGATCGCAATCATTGACAGCGGTGTCCACTGGGATGATACGAGAATCAGAGACAAGTTCTTCCTGAACCGATCGGAGCTGCCCCTGCCACAGGAAAGCACCCGATACGATGCGAACGGGGACGGGGCCTTCAACATGGAAGACTATCAAGAGGACGGCCGGGTGCTCGATTTCAACGGAAACGGCATCAAGGACCCGGAAGATCTCATATACGCCTTTTCCGATTCCCGGGACGACGACGGAAACGGCTACGTGGACGACATCTGCGGCTGGG
>CAZSUQ010000174.1:0-8667 GCA_964609935.1 uncultured Thermodesulfobacteriota bacterium
GTCACGGTCTTCAAGGGCCTTGTAGGTGAGGTAGAAGATGTCGAGGGCCAGGTCTTTGACCTTGTTGAAGGTTTCGTCGTGCCGGCCGAATTCCAGCTTGCCCGGCATCATCTCCACCAGCTCTCCGATGTTCTTGGTGTAGTCACCGACCCTCTCCAGGTCGCTTATGATCAGGTTGAGTTGAAGCCCTGTAAGCAGATCCTGGCCGCGTGAGATGGCAAGGTGTGAGAAGACCTTTTTTCGGACATCCATCTCCATCTTGTTCATGTTTTTATCCATCCTGGCGATGGTGCGCATCACCTCCCGCGTGGTCTCCGAGTGCACGGCATCGATGGCAAGGATGAACATCTCTTTTCCCAGGATGAGCATGTCCAGGGACTGCTGCTGAGCCTCGTCGATGAGCCCTTGGCTGCCACTGATCACCTTCCAGAATTTTTCGAGCATGGTCCTGAACCTCCAAAAATCATTTTATCTTGACAGCCAGATCAGAAACAAGGGAAACACGAAGAAGACCACCAAGATATAGAAAAAGGGAATCAACCTGGATCTCAGTGTCAGGCTTGCGAGTCCTTGAGCAAAGAATATGGGGATCTGTCTCAAAGGGTAGAGAAGGATGATCCCGGTTATATTGAAAAGCAGGTGAGAAAAGGCCACGGCCATGGCGATCGTCTCCCCTGTGGACAGGGCGGCCAGGATAGCCGTTATGGTTGTTCCCACGTTGGCCCCCAGCGTGTAAGGAAAGACCTGCCGGATGGAAAGGATCCCTGCACCGGCCAGGGGGATCACAATAGAAGTGGTCACCGAACTGCTCTGTACGATTGCCGTGATGAACACGCCCAGAAAGAGGGCTCTCAAACCTGTTTTGAAGATGTAGTTGTGGACGAGCACCTCGATTCCTGTCAGGACCTCGCTCCGCATGACCTTGACAAACACCGTGAGCGAGCTGAACAGGAGGCCGAGGCCCAGGATCATGATGGCTGCTTCAGGCTGGAAGAACGAATCCGCATGTCGGATGATCCCTGTGCCGAGGGCGGCAAAGATGAGACCGAACAGAACGGTAAAGACCAGGACCCCTTTTTTTTCCTGGGTGCGGCGCACAAGAAAGGTGACCGCCTGGAAGAAGAAAACGATCATGACAAAAATCATGAGCAAGGTGATCCAGTCCTTGTCCTGAAACAACGTGACAAGGAATTTCTTCTGCGGGTTGACCAGCATCTTCAGCGGGCTTCCGAACTTCAGCCCCCCTGTGTGGGTAAACAGGTCGGCCAGCATGAGGGACAGGCGCCCGAGGAAATTGGTAAGGATCTGGAGCGGCAGGAAGATGAAAATGGCGATGATGTTGAACATGTCGTGAACAACGGCGGCAGAGAAGGCCCGTTCATATTCGCTTCGGACCCCGATGTGCGCGGTGGAGACGAGCGTGTTGGTGATGGTCGTCCCCACGTTGGCTCCCATGATGATGGGAACCGCCCGGACGAGGGCCTCTGCCGGATCGCTTCCCAGGGTGCCCGCCGCTACGAGACCCACAACCAGGGAGGTGGTGGCCGAAGAACTCTGGGCGATACTGGTGATCAGGATGCCGATGAGCAGGCCGATGATGGGGTTGTCAGCCAGCTGAAGGATGAGATCCTCGCCGTACCCGGACCCGAATTCACGAAACGCCCCCAGAAGCTGGATGCTCAAGAAGAAGCAGTTCAAGGCGAAACATACAAGCAGGAGCTTACCGACTGCAAGAAGACGTTGTTGAATCAGAGGAATTTGATCGGTTTGATTTGTCAAGGGCTGGCGTTCGCTTCAGAGTAAATTTTTTCAGCCACGATTCGACGAATTCGAATACAAAGACCTGGTCAGGATAGGGTCAAAAAAAGCTTATGAGATTACCTGCATTACATACACGTTTCATCCCCTGATTTCAAGGAGTCAACCTTTCGGCTGCTCCTTGCACAGCCATTCCTGCTGGAAGACCTCCAGGTCAGGCTGAAAATCGTGAAGGATGGGGTAGCCCGGCGGGGCAAGGTCCACCTCGAGCAGGGTGAAGCATCCGGGACAGATGAACTCGCGCATCTCCATCCACTGCGGATCGCCGTGCATGAGCGGAGGGTAGAGCTCCTGCATGGCCTCGTTGGAGTCGCGGACAAGGATCCGGGCCTCGAGCTTCCAGTTCTCCCTGTAGTCGCCGAACTCGTGGCCGCAGTCGCACTTCACGATGCGTTCTCCACCCCGCTTCTCCACGATGTACAGGTGGGGCTGGAGCGGCAGGAGGATGCGCTCCTCCCAGTTCACCTGATCCTGGCAGTACTGGAGAAACTTCTGAAACCGATCCCTGTCTTTGAACCGGCTCTGGATGGTGCGGAGTTCCTCGGAGGAGAGCTTTCCCTCCCACAGCTTTTCCAGTGTCTGCGCGTCGTATACGGTCATCCCTTCTCCTCCGGGGGTGGGGCCTCCAAAGGAAAGGTGAAGTCAGGAGGCAGGTCCCAGAATGCCCGGACCTTTGCCGCCCATTGCGGGCTCAGGTCCATGCATGCGTTGTAGCACTCCCTGACTTCCCTGAGGAAGCCTCCGGCAAGAACACGCTCACGTTCCTTTTCCACCCAGGCCCTTGTGGGAAGACTCCTTTCAGCCCTCTGCCTTCGAATCTCTTCTCTCGAAACCCTGGTGGCTTCCGGGTCGGATCCATAAGACGCGTCCGGGAGCTGTTCGAGCTTGACCCCGTAGATCCGTGATGCAAAACGGGGAAGGAGAAAGCCCTGGGTCACGTCCTCAACAACCCGGCGGGGGTCGCGCTCCAGGGGGTCGCCCAGTCCGGCACCCCCCCGAAGCCAGGAGAGATACAGGTCCCCCTGGCGGAAGGGGGCAGGGTAGGTCATGGTGCGCTTGTCGAATTCGTGCTCGCCGCGGGTCAGGTTGTTCATCTCCGAGTTTTCCGGGTCGTATTCACGCACAGGGTAGGGCTCTCCGCCCCTGGCCCTCTCCTGCAGGTCCGTGCCGTGCACATTGTGGCGGTA
Source organism: uncultured Thermodesulfobacteriota bacterium (assembly GCA_964609935.1). GTDB lineage: Bacteria > Desulfobacterota > DSWW01 > DSWW01 > DSWW01 > CAYTRL01. Next base: position 3,006 of record CAZSUQ010000174.1, read on the forward strand.
TCCCGCAGCAGACGGATAGCCGCCGAAGAGCCCGGCCGAGGAGAAGCAGAGCCCTTCGCCTGCGTTCTGCATCACCAGGTCATCGGTCTTCCACACCATGCGCAGGCTTTCGAAGCCGGATCCGCCGCGGTACCTTCCGGGCCCGGCCGTGTTGGGCTTGACCCTGCGGCCCAGGTAGATCAGCGGCTCCAGGATCTCCCAGATCTCCACGTCCGCCATGTCGCCCTCCGGATTCCACATGGCGGCCGCATAGTCGAGCCCGTCCTTTACGGCCGAGGCGCCGCCGCCCACGGTGCTGATCTCGAAGTTCAGGATGCTGCACGGCTTTCCCAGGTGATCCGTACCGCCGCCCTGCAGGGCGTTCATGGTCATTCCGTAGGAGGCCATCACCTCCTCGTGATACCCCCTTGCCCAGAATGCCCTTCCGAGGATGCGGAAGAGGTTGGTAAAGGCCGGGATCAGGAATCCCCAGGCCGCGCCCGTGCTCACCTCCGGGTTCTGCGGGTTGGTCCACGTACCGGCAGGGAAGAGGCTCTGTGTGGCCAGGTAGGCGCCGTCGTTGACCTTGTCATTGGGCACAACGGTCTGGCTGAGCAGGACCCACAGGGCCCCCTGCATGGCGCTCGGCGTGCAGTTGAAGCTGTGAAACCCCCAGGGGCTCGCGCCTTCCATGGACAGATCGAACTCGCCCCCCTGGCCGATGCGGACCGACATGGGGGCGTGCATGAGCGAGTCCTTCTGTGCATGCGGCGGAAGGCCAGGCTCACGGCTCAGGTTCACCACGTTGAAGGCGGCCGCGTCGTAACGGCCCGGAAGGGTCAGCTCGCGGATGCGGCTGATAAAGGCGCGCCTCCCCTCCTCGATGGCCTCCCGCATGAACCGCTTGAAGGTATCCACGCCTTCCTCGGCCAGGATCCGCTCCACCGTGTCGCGGATCATGTGGCAGCCGGCAACCCGGGTCCTCTCATCCAGCTTCCAGTACATGGGGGTTCGTACGGAAGCCTCGCACCGCAGTTCGTGGTCCCGGTAGAGCGTGTCCTCCTCGCCCACCTTCAGCGCTGTGAGCTGCAGGCCGTCCTCGTACCGGGAGGTGGGCCCCACCGGAACGCTCCCCGGTGTGGCCGCTCCGATGTCGATCACGTGGGTGACACCGCCGGCCCAGCCAAGCAATTCCCCTTTCCAGAAGATGGGGACAAAGGTCTGCACGTCCGCGTTGTGCACGTTTCCGATGGCCGGGTCGTTGTTGGTGAAGATGTCCCCGGGTGCAATGACGGGGTTCGTCTCGTAGTCGCGGCGGATCATGTACTTGATGGCATCGCTCATGGTGTGCACGTGCACGATGATGCCCGTGCTCAGGGCCACGCTGTCTCCCTCGGGGGTGTAAAAGGCAAAGCAGAGTTCCCCGATCTCCTTCACGATGGGAGAGGCGCTGATGTTCATGGCGGTCTCCCGGGCGTTCACGAGGCCGCCGCGGAGCTTGGCAAAGATCTTCTCGTAGCGGATCGGCTCTTCTTCCTTGAACGCGAGCCTTTCAAGGCCGAAGTAACGGCCGGTCTGCTCGAAGATGCGCTCACTCTCGAGGAGCATTTCCTTCAGCGAGTTGCCGCCCCAGCCGATAGGGGGCCTTGCCTTGCCGAATTTTTGGTGTCCCTCACCCATCAACGTATTTCCTCAAACTCCCTGCTGCCTTTGTTCTTCAAGGGGTCTCCTTGCATTGAACGAGAAGAAGCTCTGGGAAGGGATCAGGCTCCTGCTGGAAACATCTGAAAACCCGGCTTTACGCAGCTGTTCGCAGAGCTGTTCCGGCATCGGCAGCGGCCCGTGTCCTTCGGTGGTGCAAACCCAGATGTTCAGGGCCTGTGTCATGGGACTCCGGCCCTGGCACAGGCTTGTGATCAGCAGTTTCCCTCCGGGCTTCAGGAGCTTCTTGAGATGCCTTGCCAGATCCACCCGCTCTTCAACCGAGAAGTAATAGATGTTTTGATGCAGGGTTACGAGATCAAACATCGGTTCTGCGGGGTATTCCCGCACGTCACAGGCATGGATGGTCACACGGTCCTCCATGCTCCACTCCTTGATATTTCCTCTGGCAAACTCGGCCACCTCGGCCTGAAGTTCGAGACCCACGGCCGTAAGCGCGGGATTTCTCCGGCAGGCGTGCCGGATATAGGCCCCGGAACCGCAACCGACCTCCAGTAGCCGAAGGCTTCCTTTGGTGGGGATGGCTTTGTCAACGGCCTCGAGGATCAGGGGCTCAGCGATGCGGGAAGACCTGGCGATCAATCTCCCGGTGGACTCATCAAAAGGAAACCGTTTCCGGCTCCTGAGCACGGAAGGTGTCCGTAGAATGTAGCTGTAATGATGTTCCACAACTTCCTGCAGGAGAGCCTGGTAGGCATCGTTTGCATCCTTTGCCAGTTTCCTCGAGAGAGCGCTCTTCAGGCGGTAACCCCGCGCATCGTGCTGCAGTTCGCCCAGGCTCACACCCATCTTGAGCCATGCTTCAAGCCCTTGCCGGCTGAAGCCCGTATCACAACCTTCAAACAACTGATCGATTGTGGCAGGACCGTTCGACAGGGATGCATAGAGCCCCTCGGACAGGGCTGTGGAGAGGAAAGAGGCGCGGTAGAACTCGTTGGAGATCTTCTCCAGGCGTAACGCGAGACCCAGCTGTCCGCTAAAAAGCAAACGTACAAGTGTTTTGATCTTCATGGCCGGGCCCCCTGAGTGTGCAGGATTGATCTCTCCACGTTGTCTTTCCCCAAGGTTTCATAGCTCGTTGAAGTGCAGGTGAAACAGCCTGTGAGCGTCCAGCTTCGCCGTGGCCCCGGGAGGTATGACCAGGGTGGTGGCCGGGGACTCCACAACGGCAAGACCTTCGAGCACATTGCCGCTTTTCAGGGCTTCCATCTGCCAGATTCCTGCCTTCTGCCACTCCCCTTTCCAGTACACGTTTCGCTCTCCTTTACAGGCCGCCTCCGGGGGAGCAGAACCGGAGAGGGGTTCCTCGGGAAGCCTCGGCTTCTCCACGTCCACGCACCCGGTGACAATGGCCTGGGTGACGGCAAACCCCAGTTCCGGCGATTTTGCGGCCCGGGCGTAGACCCGGCCATAGGTCTCCTCGAAAGCGTCAAAAAGGGCGTCCAGGTTTCCGGCCGTGGCAAGCCTGTCCGTGGGGGAGGGGATCTCCAGGTCGTTGAGCTGTCCCATGTACTGGATACGGAAGAGCGTCCTGTATCGAATGGACTGCCCGCTGTGCTCGGTCTTGTGGAACTCTGCCTCGATCTTTGCCTGAAGCTCATCGCATCGGGCATTGAGCATGGAGCAGAGGGCCTCCTTCCACTCGTCCGGTGTTTCCGGTTCCACGGGGAGGTCTGTGGTGGCTTCGTACCGGTACTCGAAATCCCCGCACGCACAACCAAAGGCACTGAACCCGGCCGCCCAGGCGGGCGCAAGGACCTCCTGGAAACCGAGCCCGCGCGTGTAGCCTGCTACGTGAAGCGGTCCGCCTCCTCCGTAGGAGAGGAGCACATAGTTCGAAGGTGCGTATCCCTTTGAGAGAACAGCGCTCGCCAGGTGTCCCTTGAGGGTTTCCTCGAACAGCTCGATGACCCCTTCAGCGGCCTGGTACACGTCGATCCCCAGCGGACCTGCAATCTGTGTGCGAATGGCGTCAAGCGCGCTTTCACTGTCCAGCCTGATCTCCCCTCCCAGGAAATAATCAGGATTGATGGTGCCCAGAACCACGGAGCAGTCCGTGATCGTGGGGGTGCTTACGCCTCCCTGCGGCCAGCAGACGCCGATTCGTGCCCCGGCGCTGTCCGGTCCGATCTCGATCCTGCCCGAATGGGGATTGATCCGGATGAAGCTCCCGGTCCCTGCACCCACGGAATCGACCTGGATCATGGGGATGCACAGAAGAAACCTGGCCATGTCCGGGTACGGCTTGATGGCGCAGTCGCCATCGGTTACCAGGGCCAGATCGAAGCTGGTTCCACCGATGTCCGTGCAGACAACGTTCTCGGATCCGATGTGACGTGCAAGGTGCCGGGCCCCGAGCACACCGCCTATGGGACCGGAGATCAGGGTGCGGGCAAGCTCCCGGGTCTCCATGCCAACGGTTCCGCCGTGGCCGGCCATGACCCTGACCTCGAACCTGCCGCCGCACTCCCGGACCCTTTTCTCCACCAGCCTGAGTTGGCTTCTGGAGGGTTCGGCCGCGTAGGCCTCGATCACGGTGGTGTTGAGTCTGGGCAGGTCGTTCCGCACAGGGTAGTACTCACTGGAAAGGAAGAGGGGAACCCGGCCCCCTTTTTCCTCCATGACCTCCTGTGCAATCCGGGCCGTTTCCTTTTCGTGGGCCGGGTTCCGGTAGGCGTTGAGCAGGCAGATGCAAAGGGCCTGGAGGTCCTGATCCAGGAGCTGGCGAACCATCTCCCGCACGTCCTGCTCCTGAAGCGGAAGGACCTCTTCGCCGAAGATGTCGATGCGGCCGAACACACCCCGCATGCGCGATTTCGGGACGATGGGGTCGTTGTGGTGGTGTGTGATCACATGGAGACGGTCCGAATAACTGAAGCCCAGGTAGGTTTGTACACCACGCTCCAGAAGGAAATAATCCTCCTGCCCCTTGGATACGATGACGCCCAGACGTTGTCCCTGGCGGGAAAGGAGGCGGTTGAGCATGGCCGTGCCGGAGTAGATGCCGGCCGCCACGTGAGCGAAGGACGCCTCCGGCGTTGTCCCCCACTGCTGAAGAGCGTCGGCCGCGCTTCGGATCAGCCCCCTGGATTCGTCCTCCGGCGTTGTCTGCGCCTTGCCCACAACAAAGCCGCCCCGGTCATCCACGATAAACGTGTCGGTCATGGTGCCGCCCGCGTCGATGGCCAGGATCCGGGGGCGATGCCGTGTCAACGGGGTCTCCTTAGGTGAACCTTGAAATGACACAGATATCTGAACGTTTTTCCCATCCCACGTGCTCCCAGAAACGAATGCCCTCCTTGTTGTCTCTGAGCAGGAAGAGATGGCATTTTTCTATTCCGACATCCGGTCTTTCTTTGTTTCCGGCCGTTGGTTCTAGGGTTTTCCAGGCAGGGCATATTATTGCTTGAGGGGAACACAGGGGTCAACGGTTCGATTTGTCCGTGTGTTTGATTCTTGTTTTTTCCTTGCCTTCCCTTTCGGTTCAGGGGAATTGGCCTGAAATCATCAAGGCGCCGTTTAACGGGGAAGCCATCTTCCTGTCCCTCCTTGTTCATTCTGCCCCCATTCGGCATCTGACGAGAATCTTTCGGCTTTTTTTGCGGTGATGGAAATGATACTGTCTTTTTGCGTAAGGTTGAGGTGAAGAATCAAACGGAAAAGGAAGGAGTCGGCAGGAGCTGTTGGTCGAACAGCCTAACGACTTGGACACAATCCATGCGTACAGATCCATACCAAAAGAGTGCAAAGAGATACGACAGGTTTGTAGAGCCGCTGAACGCTGGCTTAAGGGCGGTCGGCCTGAAGATGTTCCCACCTAAGGAGGGAATGTTTGTCCTTGATGTAGGATGCGGGACAGGGACCCACATGGATCTTTATCAGAGGTCCGGATGCATCGTTTTCGGAATAGACTCATCCTTCGCGATGTTAGGGGAGGCCCGAGAAAAGCTGGGCAAACGAG
>CAZSUQ010000175.1:0-8647 GCA_964609935.1 uncultured Thermodesulfobacteriota bacterium
GTTCGGACGGTTGATCGTGGTTCCATGATCCCAATCCTCCCCCACCACTCCGTAAACATCTGTAACACTGGCAAAGAGGTACCTGGTCCCGCCAACTTCAGCCAGAGCGGGTGAGCCCAGCATACCCGGCGGATCTCCTACGACCATGCTGTGGCCTGGACCAGGCGTCCAGTTCGGGTCGCAGAAATCGCTCACATTCAGATCCCACTCCACACCCTGGTCGTTCTTCAAGCGCTCCCTTGTTGTCTTGAAAAGGAAGCCATAGCCCGCATTATTCGCACAATTTCCCCCAAAGCACTGGGTGCCCACGTAGATGGCATCATCCCCGGATTCGGTTTCCTCCGTGGATATTCCCTGCACCGCCGCCCCTGTGGGAGCATTCCAGAAAGGGTCCATCCCGTGCAGATAGACCCCCTCTGTGCGCCCGTGATCCCCGTAGTCCACCAGTCGCACAAGGCACCCCTGAGCCGTTCCAAAGACGATCGACCCGTCCGAAAGCAGGACGTTGTTGCCGGTGAACCAGCGTAAACCCACGTCAAACAGTCCCCACACCGGACAACTCTCTCCAAACCACCCGTGTTCATCGTCTTCGTACAGCCACCATTTCGGCTCCTTCTTGTACACATCCACGGCAACGATGAGGTTGCCCCGGGACGGGCCGACACTGATCCAGTTGGCAAAGAAATAAACGGTGCCCCCGTCTTTCGAGAGGATGGGATTTGCCGCAACCTCATAATAATCGTCGTTGTAACCCGGATCCGGGTTCGGATCCTCCCTGTAGGGGTTGCCCGGCGGATTCGGGTACGGCACTCCCGGGATCTCGTCCAGATCGAAGTGAAAAAGGGCGCATGCCTCGTTCCAGTCATCCCGGGTGCACCGACCCCCTTCCAGGGGTGCATACAGCTTGTGCCTGTACTCGTACGTGATGTCATCCAAGGGGTCCGGATCCTGCTCACAGTAGCCTGCCGCCTCTCCCTCCAGGCAGGTGAAGTCACAATAGTCGTATTGGGAGGCTTCATTGGCATCGGCCGGAACCTCCACACAGCACCTGCAACTCTCCACCGGGTCGTCGGGATCCCTGTCGTAGAGCGCGATGAGGGATCGGGTATCCCCAAAGATGACCGTGGTTTCACCTCCACGTTTCCTCTCCGCAACCAGAGGCGTCTGGGCCTCTGTATTCCCCCCCTTGCAGTACCATTTGAGGTTCCCCTCCGAATCAACCGCCTGAACACCTCCCGAATTCCAGCCCCTTCCAAAGAAGGGTATATAGGTCTGGTCCGCCGGCCCCATGGAGGCGTTGCTGAAGTACGTGCCCCATCGATCATTGGGGAGCGTCCTCTCCCACAACAGTTCGGGATCATCGGAGATGTTCAAGTGCGAATCGTCTTTTCGATGTGCTCTCGACTGGCTTCCCCCTTCGGTCGGCCACTTTCCGGAAAGCTTCAACTCCTCACCCGAGTAGAAATTCTTCACGCCCCATGGGCCGCTGGGATCCGTGGCGTGGCGGAAATGCAGCATATTGGTAAGGGAGTCGAAAACGTATTCATCCGGCAACTCAACGGTGCACACCCGGCTCCATGCTCCCTCTCCGGACTGGCAGGAACGAAATCCTCTGGACAGGCCGTTGATAAAGATCTCCACCTCGTCCCCGCTGTCCACGTCGTAGCCCTGAAAGGCGACAACCACGTCACCGGCAACGCCGTTAAAGCGATAGTTCACCTCCGCCGGGCGGGTTTGATCTCCGCCGTTTATATACCCGTAGGCTCCATACTCCTGGGCCTTCGGCTCCGGCATGAAAATCAACTTCTGCTTACAATCCCCATCACAAGCCCCACCCATGCTTACGCCCCAGGTTTCCGCGGCTCCCGGAACTCGCGTGTTATCAAAGGTGAGGAAATTATCATCGTCGTCGTTGACGTACGCATCCGGCAGTACGAGGTGTTCATACAGCGGGCTCCAGGCGTTATCTCCTGTGGTCTGGGCGTAACCAATGGAAATGCCGTTGATAAAGATCTCCACCTCATCCCCACTGTCCACGTCGTAGCCCTTGTAGGCAACGGCCAGATCACCGGACACCCCTGCAAAGCGGAAGGTCACCTCGTTATTATGCGTCTGGTCTCCATCCATGAAGTATCCATACTTTCCAAGGCTGGGAAAAGGTATGGGGAGATTTATGTCGCACTCACTCCCGATGATGGGAAGGAGGGCGGTCAAGGGGATCAAGGCAGACGTCAACAACATGGGGAGAATACGCTGCATCTCTTTTTTTTCTCCACTTAAACGAAAAGGCCTGGATCAGCCGGCAGATGGTCCCTTTGCCGGAGCCCTTTACCTGTTCGGACAAAAATTCCTTCTTCCTTATCTTGGGCAGATATCAGATGGGAAGAATACGGGTTGGCGGGATCTTGCTGTGTTTTGCTTCAGCCCAGGTTGCCCGTCTTGGATTCTTTTGCCATCGATTGGCGGGCATTATATTAATCTTTGAAAAAAAATTCAATAATCAAACAAGATTTTGTATTTCCCGTACCCTTCCTTTTCCAGGGCCCCCCTGGAAATGAACCTGAGGGCCGCGGAATTGATGCAGTACCGGAGCCCCGTAGGGGCCGGACCATCCGGAAACACGTGCCCTAGGTGGGAATCTGCATGCCTGCTGCGCACCTCGGTGCGGCTCATACCGTGGCCGCCATCGCTTTTCTCAACGATGTTTTCCGGGGCCAGGGGCCTGACGAAGCTGGGCCATCCCGTGCCGGATGCAAACTTGTCCCTGGAACTGAAAAGAGGCTCTCCGGACACGACATCCACGTAAATGCCATCCTTCTTGTTGTCCCAGTATGCGTTCTGAAAGGGTCTCTCGGTTCCATCCTCCTGCGTCACATGAAACTGCAGCTGGGTCAGGCGGGCCTTGAGTTCCTCCCTGGCAGGGATGTTTCCGTAGGCGTTTTTGTCCTTTCCCCAGACCTTTTTGATATAGGAATCACGACCCGAATTCATCCGGTAGAGCTTGTAGCGAACCGGGCTCTTCTTGTAATAATCCTGATGGTAGTCCTCAGCCGTGTAGAAGGTCCCTGCCTCCACAATCTCCGTCACAACCGGCCTTTCATACCTGCCGGATCGATCCAGGGCTTTTTTCGATTCCTCGGCCAGACGCTTCTGTTCCGGGCCATGATAGAAGATGCCTGTCCTGTACTGGGGCCCGCGATCCACGAACTGGCCGCCCGGATCCGTGGGATCAACCTGCATCCAGAACACGTCCAGGAGCTCCTTGTAGGAAGTCTTCGATGGATCATACAGGACCTGTATCGCCTCGGCATGACCCGTGTCACCGCCGCAGACCTCTGCATAGGTCGGATCTTTTTCCTCCCCCCCGGTGTACCCCGAAAGAACTTCCACAACACCAGGGAGTTTCTCAAAGGGATGCTCCATGCACCAGAAACATCCCCCGGCAAAGGTGGCCTTTTCCAGGGAGGCCGGTTCTCCGGAAACGTTCTTCATCGACAAGATCATCACCCCCAAGCTTGCTAGTGTGAGAAATACAGCACCTTTTCCAACCATCACGAAAACCCTCTTAAGCTTTGCACATCTGGAAAGGAACCCACTTGATTATTAGATGCAGGAAACCCTGAAAATATCCACATGGGTTGCCTTCAGGAGAGAGAATCCCTCATGGAATTACGGCCCGCAGGCTGATAAAATTGCGAAAACCTTTCGATTGCAGAAGCAAATTCCATGGAAGCGGCAGATCAAGGCCTGCAACCTTCTTTCATCATAGCAGAACAGGAGGCCCCATGACGGACAGGGAATGGAAATCAACGGCATGTGTGATGTGCGGGAACAGCTGCGGGATCGAGGTACAGGTGGAAAACGACCGGATCGTGAAGGTGCGGGGGGACAAGAACAATCCCATAAGCAAGGGCTATGTGTGCAACAAGTCCCTGAGCGTGGGCACCTACCAGAACCACAACCAGCGCTTGGTGTCTCCCCTGAAACGCACCGGGGAGGATTCCTTTCAGGAGGTGGACTGGGACACCGCCACGAGCGAAATCGCGGGCAGGCTCAACGCCGTCATCGAGGAGCACGGCAGCCGGTCCGTGGCCTTCATCGGGGGCGGCGGACAGGCAAACCACCTGGATGTACCCTACGTCATTTATTTCATGCAGGCCCTGGGATCCAGATATCTCTACAATGCACTTGCCCAGGAATACACGCAGAAGTACTGGGTCAACGGACAGATGTTCGGAAACGAGGGCCTTGACTTCCACCCTGACGAACACCGGTGCGAGGTTCTGCTCGTAATCGGCAGCAACCCGTGGATTAGCCACGGAATGCAGTGCGCGAGGCAGGTGATCTCGGATATCTCGAAGGACAAGGACCGGAAACTGATCGTTGTGGATCCCAGACGACACGAAACCGCAAGAAAGGCGGACCTCTTCCTGCAGATCAAGCCGGGCACCGATGTCTATTTCCTCCTGGCCCTCATCCATGTCATCGTAAGAGAAGGGCTTTTCAACGAATCCTACCTTTCTGAGAACACGAAGGGATGGGAGGAGGTTCGCTGGATCGCCGATCTGGTGACCCCGCAGGCGGCGGCTCGACTCTGCGACCTCCAGGCCGGGCTCATCGAAGAGGTTGCACGGATCTTTGCGGAGGCAGAAGGAGCGGCCACCTACCTGGACCTCGGCATCTACCACAACCTTTTCATGATGGAGAACGTCTACCTGGAACGGATCCTGCTGGCCCTGACCGGGAACATCGGGGTTCCCGGCGGTGCGGTCTTTGCAGAGAGCTTCCTCCCCCTGGAAGTGCCCGCAACCGAGGAGAGCAAATGGAAGACCCGGGTGGCCGGGATCGAGGAGATCTTTGGTCTCTTTCCCCCCAATGCCCTGCCCGAGGAAATCCTCACGCCCGGTGATGATCGTATCCGGGCCGTCATCGTGGAGGGGAGCAACCCGCTCCGCTCCTATGCGGATTCCAGGAAGTTCGAGGAAGCGTTCAAGCAGCTCGAACTCCTGGTGGTCATCGATCCCGCCATGACCGAGCCCGCCCGGCTGGCACACTACGTTCTTCCTGCCAGGTGCGGGTACGAGAAGTACGAGTCCTCGTTGTTTCCCAAGGGGTTCCCCGGGATCTACGGCCACCTGAGACCGCCGGTGGTGAAGGGCCCGGAGCTTGCAAAGCAGGAGTGCGAGATCTTACTGGCGATCCTGGAAAAGATGGGCAAGGACGTCTCCGGGCTCCTCCCCTTTGCCCTTTTGAAGCAGGCGGTGGACCAGGGCGAGACGCACCCGGTTCTCTCCCTGATGAGGGGCGTTTGCATGATGTTCGCCATGAAGCATCGTGAGGCCTTGATACAGAACGGGCTGATCACCGGGGAAGGCGACGACGCCTCAGAATTGTTCCAGAAGGTCCTGGACCACCCGGAGGGGCTCTACCTGTGCGACACGCTGGACAGGGAGAACCTCCAGAACCTCCAGACAGAGGACGGCAAGATCCGTCTGGAGGTCCCGAGGATCCTGGAGCTGCTGCGGAACCTGGAGATCCCGGACAGGATCGACCCGGCGCAGAACCAGGAGTTCCCCTTCATCCTTCAGACCGGCGAAAGGACCAACTACACGGCAAACACCATTCAACGCGACAACGGCTGGCGCTCGGGGAAGCTTCCTCTGAATTACGTGAGAATGAACAAAGAGGACGCTGCACGCCTGGGCATCTCGGACGGAGAGACCGTCAGGCTGGTCACGGACACGTCCACGGTATCCATCCCTGCAAAGGTTACGGATGACATCTGCCCGGGAAACCTGTCCATCCCCCACGGATTCGGCCTGTTGCACACGAACAAGGAAACCGGGGAGCTCGAACAGATCGGCGTGAATGTGAACGAACTCATCTCGGCAGGCCACAGGGAGCCCTTCACGGGCATCCCTCTGCACAAGTACATCCCCTGCCGGGTTCAAAAGGAGGAAGTGGAGGGTTAATCCTTGGTCCAGGTGCCGCCGGACTCGATTCGCTTTTTCACGTTGAGCACGATGTTCGGAAGGTCGCGCGAGGTCATGATCTTCTGGATGAAGGAGGGGATCTTGATTCCGCTGTCCATGCGGGTCAAGCCATAGGAGAACAGCGTCCGGCTTTCATCCACGGCGTCGAACTGGAAATATCCGGCGCTGTCCTTGATGTCGTGGGGAAAGCCGGGGTCTACCCGGAAATCAACCCGGTGGGCCTTTTCATCGATGATGTAGCGGCTCGTAAAGGAGATGGTCTTGATCAGGAACTTGAGTTCCTTGTACACCAGGGCCTCTCCTTCCCACGCTTTGATCACTTCACTCTTTGTCTTGCGAGGGATGTATTCATGCATCTTGTTGAAATCACAAAAGATTTTGAAACATTCGTCCACGGGCGCGTTGATCAGGACCGCTGCCTGTCCATGCCCCTGGGTCTCGCCTCGCGCCCCCGTTGTCTCCACATGCTCGAAAATCGTCTTTCCTGCCAGGAGATCTTCACGCTGATCCGAGCTGAAAGCATCGAGCACGGACCTGCCGTCCTCCTTGCCCACGGCCTTTCCCGTTGAGAACAGAGAACAAGATCCATTGATCAGAAACAAGCAAATCAAGAAGCGAAAAGTCCGGGATGTCTGCATGGGCGGGCCTCCAATCGATAACGATCCTTGTCGAGGGCCTTGACGAAACACCAGGTGGGCCGCAGATTTACTTGTTGGCCGGTTCTGCACGGAAGACCCCGTTTGGCATGCGCTTGAGCCGGAATTCGAACCCGCACGCCGGGCAGGCGATCACCGAGCCTTCATCGTGGTCCTCTTCCACCTGCATCTGAAACTTGCAAACCGGACAGAGTGCGCCCAGGGCCTTGAGGGCGGTGATTCGAGGCCGGAACATCTGGTCCATCACCTTCTGATCGCACTCGGCTGCTCTGTACCCCTTACGGATCCAGTGTTCCACCTTCCCCGCCTCGGAAACATCCCCGATGAAGATGGCGCCAGCGATCTTTTTGTTCTGGTAGACGAGGTTTTTGTATATGTAGGGCAGTTCCTCGTAGGGATAATCGCCCGACTCCTCCTTGATCCCTTCACCGCTTGCGCTGCTCAGGCCAAGGCAGACCACGTCCAGATCAAAGATCTTGATCCTGAGAGAGGGGACGCCTGCACAGGTTGCGGTCATTCCGGCCATGTTCAGGCCTGCAACGTTCCCCTGCCTCCAGGCGTTGAGCCACCCGGGCTGAAGGACCGCGCCCTGGCCGCCCGTCATGGGGACCTGAGCCACGTCACCTGCTGCAAAGACGTTTTCTCTCTTCGTTCTCAGGGAAGCGTCCACCAGGATACCCTTGTCCACCTCCAGGTCCGTGTCTTTGAGGAAGTCCAGTTCCGGTACCAGGGGTGCAGCCACCACAAGCAGGTCCGCAGGGATTTTGTCACCTTTTGTGGTCAGAACCTCTTTGATCCCGCCCCCTTCCGCAATCACTTCCTGCACCTCACACCCCTTCTGGAGGATGATCTTTTGACCCTCGAGCTGGTCTTCAATGATCTCGGAAGCCACGGTGTCAAAAACGGCCGGCCAGAACCGGTCTTCCGGAATCAGGTAGGTGCACTCGATTCCCCGGCCGCGCAGCCCTCGGAGCGCATCCAGGGCCGGGATGCTCGAGCCCACCACCACGGCCTTCTGAACCTCATCCAGACGTGGCTCGATCTTTCTGGCATCCGTCAAATTGTTCAGGTAGGCGATCCCTTCCGTGTCCGTGTCCCCTGGAATCCTCGCCGCTTTTCTCCCTGAAGCGATCAGCAGCTTATCATAGGGGATCTTCTCCCCGTCCTCGCAGACGATCTCCTGGTTGTCCACATCCAGCGAGGCAGCCCTGACCCCCAGGAGGAACCGGATACCGAGCCCGGAAAGCTTCTCCTTTTCCTTGGAAAGGATCCAGGCCTCCTTGAGTTTCCGAGAAAGGAACCCCCCGAGCAGTGGACGGTAGTAAAAAGGCTCCTTCTCTTCCTCGATCACCGAAATTTCCACATCGGCATTCTTTTTCCGGATCATCTCGGCTGCTCTTCTGCCTGCTGTTCCTCCACCCAGGATCACGAATCGTTCCATGTCTGATGAACCTCCACGAGAATAGTGCCTGAAAAGCTGCTAAGCCAAAAAAACACCCCTTAAGATAGCAGTTAGAAGGGATTCCGTCACCCCTTGAGCCCGCAGCTTGCATGAAAATTCGTTGCGAGAGCGGTGGAAGCATGGAAGATTCGGACCAGGGGCCGGAGCCCGGGATGTGGGTCCCCGGGCTGGTCCCTGTGGTTCACACATGATTCCTCAGACGAAGCTCGATGCGATGGGGGTGGAGGTAGTGCTGTCCCTTGAGATAGGGCTGGTCGTATTTCCGCACGTAGTGGTTCACGAGCGTAAGGGGTACGATGAGCGGGACAATTCCCTGGTGAAAGGATTCGATGACCTCCAGAAGCTCCTGTTTCTCATCCGGGGACAGCTCCTTCTTGAAGGTGCCCATGATGTGGTGCAGCACGTTCGTGTGTTTCCTGGTGGAGGCCTTGAGCTTCAAGGCCTCCATGAGCAGGGCCAGGTATTTTTCGTGAAGATTTTTCGGGGAGCGTTCTTTCGCCCTTGCCACGAGCCTTCCCATGGCTGTTGCATGCTTC
>CAZSUQ010000176.1:0-8631 GCA_964609935.1 uncultured Thermodesulfobacteriota bacterium
GCAGATCACACCGGTCGTTGCTGTATGTCAGATTTCTCACGTTGAATATGGAGCGGTCCGCCGGAAGCGGGTTGCTGTCGGTGGCCGTGGACCCCCTGTCATGGATGTATTCATCCTTCACATAGGAGAAGGCATGCGCGAATTCGTGCTCCCAACCCACCCCCAGCGCACTGCGCACGATCCGGGTCCCCGATGTCCTCGGTATATTCACCGTTACGCCGCCGGGCTGGTTCCCGTCGCTGTTTCTTCGGATGAGCAGGACCGCCACCAGGTGACTGTGCACGTCTGCCTGATCACTCATAGCCAGGCTTGAGGGATACTGAGTCGTATTGAGAGGACTGACCTCGTCAATCGCATCGAACACACGGTCCCGGAATGTCTCGTTCACCGTGTCACTGTCGTTCCACCACGAACTGTCAATGTAGACCCCGCAATTCGTCGAACAGTTAAGCTTGACCTTGTAGTAGGACTGCCTGTCCGAATCATCCGGGCCCGAAGCACGCTGGCTGGACGATTTGAAATTCGCCCTGACCCTGAAGGCCTCCGGAAAGAAGGAAAACGGTCGGATACCGTCCACAGGGTCAAAAATCCTGTCATACCAGTCCTGGGCGTGATTAAAAAAGGTTGTATTCTCCCCGCTGAGGTATCCGTCCCCAAGGATGACGATGTCGATGATTTCGCTGGAACTCAGTGTGGTCGTTCCGCCTGTTGCGATATTCGGTATGGTTCTCGAACCGGTGTAAGGGTCCATCTGCTGGATATTCTGTGCTTGAACAGGGACCGTCAAGGCGAACATCGTGAAAGCAGCCAGGATAGTGAAACAAGATGTAAATTTTCTGTACATCGACCCGGGGCTTTGTTCCCGTTTACCTATCAGGCTCAACGTTCCGGAAAAAAAGAACATGGTTGAAAACATCTTGTTATCCTCCACAGTGAGTCATCACTGGATTTTCTTCCGTTACTGCAGTGCCACCAGAACGAGTACGAGCCCCTGCCCCTCGGACAGCGGACTCATTGCCTTGCCGATCGTAGCGCCCTGCGCCTTTGTGTAATCCGCTACCTTCATGACGTGCCCCGGAGTCTCGGCCGTGGTGAGCAGGTCTCCCGGCCGGATGTTGCCGCAGGAGGCATCCGCCTTCACATAAACACGTCCGGTGAGGGCCACCGGATATTTGCCGTCCGCCTCGGTCCCGGTCTGCCCCATCAGCATTCCCGTTTGAATCCCGCCCGCACCGCTCAACACACCGGCCACGGTCCTGTCATAGGCCCTGCTGCTGACCACGAGCTCTCCGGGATGTTCCGAGTCGATACAGACCACCATCCCGGGTTCCGGCCGTACCTTCTCATGAATCCCCTTCACTTCGAATTGCTCTGACAGATCGGACCCTCCGGTGATCGTCAGTATCTTCGTCGTGGTTCTTCCTGTATGACCATCCATGGATATGGTGGTGGTCCCTGAAGAATCCCTTATGTATATATCCCCGTCATCCCCCGTAGTGGTTGCGCTGCCGGAACCGAGATAAAGCGCTGCGGCACTGGCATTGAACCACAGGGCTTCATCCTCGATGGAGGGGTCCCAGACCTTGAGGTCCACATCATTCGGCGACTGGGAATCTCCCACATGTACACCGCTGGATGTGGCGCTCATCACATTGTCATTGTTTGATTCCTCCAGCAGCATGGTCCTCCCGTAAAACTGGCCGGACTGTCCGCTCACGTAAGATGTTCTTGTCCCGGTATCGTTGTAAACATTGATCATGCCTCCATCTCCGGGTGTTCCCCCGCTGCCGTACCCGACATACAGGGTGGAGTTGCCTCCGTCCATTCGGATGCTCGGCTCGCCGTTGTCGTCATCGATGATGATTTCCCCTTCATGGCCCGGCGTGGATGCGCTGCCGTACCCCAGATAAAGCATTCCGGTATCACCATCGATCCAGGCGCTCGTGGAACCGTTGTCCGCCTTTACCACCAGGTCGCCCGCCTCACCGGCCGTGGACGCCGTGCCGTGCCCGAGGGTCAGTATGGCCGTAGAAGAGTCCAGAATGGCTGTAGTGTTTGATCCAAATATCGTGTGCAAATCGCCGGTGATTCTTACCCTGTCCGGGTCGCTGTCGCCCAAGCTGACAACCAGGTTTGCACCGGTGAAATTCAAATCACCGCTTGTGAGCAGAGATGTTCCCGGGTCAAAGGTAATTTGACCGCCCGTAAAGACATCTGAAGTATCACTCCGCAGGAAGGATGCTGCGTGAAGCCCGTCCACCGTATCGGCATCGAGCAGTGTGTGTGCGTGATCGCTCAGTGAAAAAGCAGCTGCATGCTGCCCGTCCAGCATGTCCGCGTCCAGGCCCGATCCGGAGCCGTCGTTGGCCAGAACCTCGGGCACGATCTCGCTGTCCCGTGCAACGTTTGATGCTATGCGTGAATCCGACAACGTGCCGGATGTGATTTCAGACGCAGCGTGGTTGTGGCTGCTTGCTGCAAAGTCGGCCGCAGCCTGCCCCTCCAGTGCGTCCGCGTCCACGGCCGAGTCGGCACTGTCGGCATGCACCGCCGAATCCGACATGATGGAATAAAATGCCGAGGGCACGCTCGTCAGTGCCTGTCTCGGCGTCATTTCCCCATCGGACCCAATCTCCACGCCAAGGTAGTACTGCTCATCAAAAGGCAGGTCCAGGGGGTTCCCTGAAGGGTCGACAGAGCCCAGCACGATACTGTAAATGCCCTTATGAACCGTTACGGCACCATGGACCTCTGTCCACAACGCCGCACCCCCGGTATCGGTATCATAAATCCTGAATGTCATCTGGATGTCGGGCGGGCTCTTTATGGAATGACCGGCTGAATTCGTCAGGTATCCCTGGTGACTGATTGTCCTGGGCACCTGTGCATAGCTTGCAGCCGAAAGGGCGGTTGACAATAAAAATACCAGAACAAGGCCGGTGAAGAACCTGCGGGATCCGTTTCGTTCCATCTCTTGCCCCCTGTTCAAGTTGTTGAATTCGTTTTTTATGACTTTCCTTGCTTATGCTGCCCCTGCAAAGGAAATTTTCGTCAATAAGCGGGCTACGACCAGTCGTAGAGAACCTCCCATTGGTCGTGAAAGGTGGGATCGAGCCGGCTGTAGCGGCAGGAGAGGGTCTTGCCCGTGCCCGGTCCTTTGCTGTTTTCCTCTTCCCAGAACCGCAGGTGGATCGCCGGTACCGGCTGTGAAGCCTGATCAGGCCACTCCCCTGCCTCTGAAGGCTCCATCCAGGCCTCTTTTTCCTCGATGACCTTCCAGACCGTGCCGAGCCGCTTGTTCCGGACCCTTTCCCCCACCCTGGGCAGGTTCAGCTCCTCCCTGATCTCGCGGAACCGGTATACCGGGCGCTCCTCACGCTCCAGGATCCTCTCTCCGAAGAACTTGATGCCGATGGCGCCCAGAGGTGCGGTGAAGAGAATGGAGAGCACCGCCACGGCCAGGATGAGCTCCCCGGAGGCCACGCCCACAGCCAGCGGGATGGCGCCGATAGCGGCCTGTACCGTGGCCTTGGGGACATAGGCCACCACGCAGAAGAGTTTCTCCTTTCGGTTCAGCGGCGTGCCGAAAAGGGAGAGGTAGGTGCCGATGCTCCGGAAGAACAGGCCCACCAGGATCACCAGCGCTCCGGCAAGCCCTGCCTTCCAGGCCACGTGGACATTGACCTGGGCGCCCACGAGCACGAACAGCACCAGCTCGGCAAACACCCAGACCTTTTTGAGTTTCCGGGAGATGATGTGCGCGATGGGCTCGGCCTTTTCCAGGATGATGAAGCCGATGGCCATCACGCCGATTAGGCTGGCGATGGGGATGAAGCCCTCGGCCGCCTTTTCCAGCCCTGTGAGCAGGATCGCCACACCGACCACGATCAGGGTTCGCCTCGGGGGCGCCCAGTCGTATCGCTGAAAGAGGCGGTAGAGCACATACCCGGGGATGATCCCGGCCGCGATCCCGAGAACGATGGAAAGGGGGATCTCCGCCAACTTGAGCAGGAGGTTGACCTCGCCTCCCCCGTACATCCCCAGGATTCCGAAGAAGAGGACGATCACGAACACATCGTCAACGGACGAAGCCCCGAGGATCAGGGTGGGAATCCCCTTTTTCGTACCCCTCCCCTGGTCCATGAAGTCGATCATCAGGGGCACCACCACCGCTGGGGAGACCGCGGCCAGGATGGAGCCCAGGATGGCCGCTTCCAGGTAGGTGATGTTGAGAAGCCAGTGGCCCGCGAAGGTGACGGCAGCGATTTCAAAGACGGCCGGAACCGCGCTCATGATCACAGCGGCCTTGCCCACACGGTTGAGCGTATCCCGGTGGAGCTCAAAGCCTGCCCTCAGGAGGATCACGATCAGTGCGATCATCCTGAAGTCTCCCGAGACGCTCATGATTTCCGGGGAGAAGAGCCCCAGCACGTACGGCCCTGCCAGAACGCCCGCCAGCAGCATGCCCACAAGGCCGGGGAGCCTCATGCGCCGGAAGAGATAATCGGCTCCCAACCCCAGGATGATGATCAGTGCCAGGCCGAGAGCCATCTGCTCATCCCTCCTCTAGCAGGCCGTTACGGACGCCCATCTGCGGAACCTGTCGCAAGGGACAGCGAAGCAATCCCCCAAGTCCAGAAGCTCTCTGCACCAGGGGATTGCCGCGTCGCCGTCGGCTCCTCGCAATTTCCGCTTCCCTCCGGCCCTGCATCCGGACACCTTTCAACTGCCTGCTCAATGGACTTTCTCAATCGGTTGCCGGGAATTCACCGGCCAGGCCCTGAGCAGCCTCTGCTCGATCCGGAAGGCGAGGTCCTTCCAGATCAGGATGATCAGCGCCCACCAGAGAATGATCCACAGGGGTACGCCTCCGACCCAGCCGAGATGATAGAAGTGAAGGCCTCCCACCTGGATGTAGAGGAACTCCACGAGGGGCCCCACAAGCAGAAAGATGAACAGGAGCCGGTAGTCGTGTCTGCCCGGCCGAAACAGCAGCAGGAAGAGGAGCACCGCCACCAGGAAGGGAAGCCAGGAGAAGACCGAGTGCATGTAGAACCGGTAGATGAACCACCGGGTCGTCATCACGAGGAGAAGCTCGGCAAGGATCTTTGCTGCGGGGTGGTTGATCTGAAACCCTCCGAATCCCACCCTGTTCGAAAGCTCCCTGTCAGGTCCGAGCCGCTCCCATCGGGCAAGACGTGCAAAGAACCGGAGGATCATCCCCCAGAAGAGGAGCATCCAGAGGGGAACGGTTGAGAAGTCAAAGAAATGCGGAACCGTGTAGTCATAGATCTGCTTGTTGCAGACCGAGTTCCAGTCGTTGAAAGCGCCCAGGCCGGTGCACACGGCAAAGAAGACGAGCTCGGCCCTGATGCTCACCTCGCGGTTTCCGGCTGGGAGGGAGAGGCAGAAGAACCGGGCCAGGATGACCAGGGGGACAAAGACGCTCATGAAGACCAGCTGCCTGCTTGCAAGGCAGATGGCCGCGCTCACCACTACGATGCAGGCCGCATCCACGGCCATGAGCCTGTTGGAGTCAGGCCTCATCGTGCACGCCCCTGTATGGCAAACTCCAGGATCTCCCGGGCCAGGCCGCTTCGAACCGGGCGGCTGATCCCCTCCATGTAGCGCGCAGTGGTGTAGTTCTGCATCCAGGCACACTCCCCGCCGCACTGGTTTCTTGCGGGCCCGTGAAAGAAGTTCGGGTTGATGAGCCTGCGGCCCGCCTCGTAGGCCTCGTCAAAGGTCTGGTAATCGAGAAGGTTGATGTCCGCGGGCTCCACATGGGCAGAGGCACGGCAGGGCCAGCAGATGCTCCCGTTGGACCAGACATGGGGCTTGAGCGTGGTGAGACACTGATACGGCTCTGCGTAAAGCAGCTGTTTCAGCAGCCTCCGGGATCCGATGATCCTGTGGCCCGCACGCTTCCGCTCCAGGATCCTTTCCGCCAGGTCCCGGTAGCCCGCGTCCTCCAGCAGCTCCCTGTTGGGCCTGTGACCGATGTTCACCGGCACCGGAACGAACCAGATCCCCAGGTCGCAGGCAAGATCCAGCACGCTCCCCGCCTCATCAACAGAGTCCGGCGTGATCACGGTGTTGACCACGAGCTTGAACCCTGTCACCCGGTTCAGCTCCCTTGCAAGGAGGAGGTTCACCACCACCTGCCGGGCCTGCTTGCGCCCCCAGATCTTGTTGAGCCTTTCCAGGTGGAGCCCGTCCAGGCTGACCACGACCAAGTCCATCTTCCAGAGGAACTCGCTCCACTCCGGCAGTTGGAGCCTCTTGTGCAAAAGGCTCCCGTTGGTGTTGATCATGTTGGGAAAGTATCCAAGCCGCCAGGCGTAATCCAGCAGCTCGGGCAGATCGTTCCGAAGGGTGGGCTCCCCCCCGCACCAGTAGATGGCCAGGGTCCCGGTGCTCATCACCTCCAGGAGCCTCTTGCCCTGATCCGTGTCCAGAACCTCCGGGTCGGGAAGGTTGAAATAGGCCTCCCCCTGGTGGTTGTCGCAGTAGGTGCACCGGAAGTTGCACGCATTGAGCATGGTCCAGATCACGTAAAGGGGCCTGAGGGTGTGATCCCCCCTTCCGTACCGCCTGCGGTTGATGCGAAAATTCTCCGCCAGCTTCGTGAGCGACTTTGCCTTGCGGGCCGCATCGCTCGCCCTTTCACCGGGGGAGAGGTCCCGATCCTTCTTGATCCCCGGCCGGATCCCCTCTGCCAGCTCCAGGGCCTCTTCCATGCATTTCTCAAGGTCCGGATGGCCTTCCCTCGGCTGATAGTACTTGAATTCCATGGCTCCAGCTCCTGCTGTCAGAGGCTGTGGATAAACGGCCGTCTGCGGCGTTGCGCTCATCCTTCGTCACTGTGACGTACTGGAACATCAAGCCGGTTCAACCCTGCAAGGGATAAACCGGTGATAGGGTGTGGCGGCAAACCGGTCCCTGTTGGTGTTCTTTGCGAGGCGATTCACATTGGCTCCGTAGGGCTTGCCCTCATAGGAGAGACCAAAGCCGTGGGGGATGACCACGTGGCCCTTCCTGGCGGTTTCCGTGACCTCCAGGGTGAGCTCCACCTCCCCGGCTTCGGTCTTCACCTTCACGGTCCCGCCGTCCTCCAGCCCCAGGGACTGCGCATCATCCGGGTGCATGCTCACGGTACAGGCCTGCCGGCCTTCGTTCCATTCCGGGTCCCGCATGATCGTGTTGGCGTTGTAGTCAAAGTGGCGGCCCGCCATGAGGATGAGCGGGAACCGGCTGTCCATGACCAGGTCCTTTTCCTCGCTTTCGGGCTCGATCTCCTGGAGCCATTCGGCCAGCTCAGGGATGTGCACGTGGATCTTTCCATCCTCGGTCTGCAGGGACGCCAGGTTGTTCTCAGGATCGCACCTGCCCACCCAGAGACCCTCCGGACGATCCAGGATGGCCTGGAAGACCTCCTCTCCCAGAAGCGGACCCTCCTTGAACCCCGCACGCGTGGCATTCTCACGGAAAAAGGGCGGCGCCACCTGAAGGAGGCCCCAGATGGCTGCAAGGTGGGCCGAGCCCAGCTCCTTTCCAAGTGTCCTGGTCAGAACCGAGGGAACGAGCCTCCCCACCTCCGGATGGGCCTGCAGGAATCCCATCAGCTCCATGGCAAAGGCCGCCCGGTCCCCTTTTGCCGCCTCCACGAGCGAGGCCGGTATCTCGGGTATCAACCCCATCCGCTCGGCAATCCGGGTGAAGATCTCCCCCTCCTCCAGGCACTCTCCTTCCGGTTCAACGATCGGCCGCCGCATCTGAAAGAAGACCTCCGGCCAGGTCCAGGGGAAGAAGGTGCCGTCCCATTTCTCGTAGGCGGATGCTGCAGGGAGCACGTAATGGGACAGGGCAGCGGTCTCTGACATCGCGACTTCCACCGTGACCAGCAAATCCAGCTTGGCGAATGCCTCCTCATAGGCAGATGTGTCCGCAAAGGAGCGGAGCGGGTTGGACCCGCTCACCAGGACCGCGCGCAGACGTTCGGGGTTGTCCGAGAGGATCTCCTCGGGCATCACGTTGGGCGGGAAGTACCCCATGATGGCCGGGATGTCCGTGGCCGCGGTTCGCCAGGTTTTGGGGTTCCGCTCGTCGTTGTTCGATCCCATGGGCATGATGGTTCCCGGGATGACGTTGCCCCCGGAAACGCCGATGCGGCCGCACACCGCGAGAAGGATCATCAACAGATAGGAGGTCACTGTGCTGTGGCGGTTCATCAGGATGCCCAGGTCGCTGTGCAGGGAGGACCTTCTCGTTGCAAAGAGCCGGGCCACCTCGCGCACCTGCTCGTATTCGAGCTCGCACACCTTGAGCGCTGCCTTTGCGTCGAACCCGGTGAACCAGCCGCGAATCTCCTCGAAGCCTGTCACGTTCCTGCCGATGTACTCGCTGTCTTCCCAACCTTCCTGGAGGATGATGGCGATCATGGCGCGGGTGAGCAGGGCGTCCGTGCCCACGCGGATGGGCAGGTGGATGTCCGCTCTCCGGGCGGTCTCGCTCTTCCTGGGGTCGATGACCACCAGCAGCTTGTCGGGATCCTTTGAAATGCGGGCCAGGTGCTTTCGTGCCTGGGGCATCTGGTGGCTCATCCAGCCGTTCCACCCGATGGCCACGAGC
>CAZSUQ010000177.1:0-8627 GCA_964609935.1 uncultured Thermodesulfobacteriota bacterium
CATTACCAGGACGGTCACAAAGGCTTGCCGGGTATCAAGAACATGTTCTATGTTGCCACTGAATGGATCACCCTTTTCGGCGCTACAAGCCAGCAGGAACAGAAGGCCGGACAGCTTGTTCCTCTTTTCACGCGGATCATCCACTCCCTGCCCGGTGTTTTCGGGGTGAGCAACCAGGCAGGGATCTTTGAAACACGATTCGGGAGGGGCAGAACCATCGACGTGGACCTGAGCGGCGAGGACATCCAGAAGGTGATCCGGGCGGGCGGAGCCATGTTCGGTATCCTCATGAAGGAGATTCCCCAGGCACAGGTCCGCCCCATTCCATCCCTGGAGCTCCTCTACCCGGAGATCCGATTCCACCCGATCCGGGACAGGCTCATCGCCCTTGGCATGAATTCGGATGACCTGGGGGTCGCCATCGACGTGCTCATGGACGGAAGGAAGATCGGGGAGTTCAAGCAGGAGGGAAAGAAGGGGATCGACCTGGTGCTCAAGGCCTCGAAAGAGGAGATCGCAACGCCTGAGGAGCTTGCCATGGCCCCTCTGGTGACCCCAAGGGGAGACATCCTGCCGGTGAACTCCCTTGCCCGGGTCACCCGGACCACGGGCATATCGGAGATGAGGCACCTGGAGAGGAAGCGGACCGTGACACTCCAGGTCACACCTCCTAAATGGATTCCGCTGGAGCAGGCCATGGAGACCATCGAGGAAAAGGTCTTCCCGCTGCTCAGGAAACAGAACCTGCTCCAGGAGATTGATGTGGGGTTGAGCGGCGCAGCGGACAAGCTCACTGAGACGCGGAATGCCCTCCAGTGGAACTTCATTCTTGCGGCCCTGATCGTCTATCTGCTCATGTCCGCCCTTTTCGGGAATTTTCTGTATCCCCTGGTCATCATGTTCACGGTCCCGCTCGCTGCAGCGGGTGGATTCGTGGGCCTCAGCCTCGTGAATCTTTTCTCGACCCAGCCCCTGGATGTGCTCACCATGCTCGGGTTCGTGATCCTCATCGGTGTTGTGGTGAACAACGCGATCCTGCTCGTTCACCAGTCCCTTGTGAACGTGAGGGAGTACGGGATGGAGTTGAAGGAAGCGATCCTGGACAGCACGAGGATCCGTATCCGACCCATTTACATGAGCGCCTGTACCAGCATCTTCGGCATGCTGCCACTCGTGGTCCGTCCGGGTCCCGGTTCCGAACTCTACAGGGGGTTGGGGAGCGTGGTGCTTGGAGGGATTGCGCTTTCCACGGTGTTCACGATCTTTGTGATCCCGTCTCTTCTCCTTTTCTTCATCCGCATGGAGAAGACAGCGGGAGCAGGCCGATAAAAGGGTTCCTATTCCGGTGGGACGAGTTCGAGGCGGAAGGCGTAGTCACCGGGATCGCCTGAGACGCCCAGGATGTTGATCACAACCTCCTGGCCAGGCTCTACCACTTGCTCAGGTTCAACCGCGAGCCGGAAGGTCGCATCCGTCTTTTCCAGGTAGTCCCCCGGGGCCAGGGGCAGGGGAACCGGGACACCCTCCAGCAGGTAGACCCAGACATCCATGAGAAAGGAGCTGTCCGATTCCCATTGGAGTGTGCCTACCAGGATGGATCCTGCAGGTATGTCATCTGCGATGAAAAGGGTGTAGAAGGCGCCGAAATTCGCCAGGCCTCCACCCGTTTCTTCCACAAAACCGCACACGGAAATGGTGCCGTTCCCTGCAATCTCCCCGATGTCCTGTGGGGTGAGAGGGTTGTCGTTGCCGATCAGCTGTTCGATACAGTCGCCTTCCGATCCCCTCGCCTTGAGAAGGTCCTTGTTGATGTCCGGTCCGCATCCTCCAAGGAAGAATCCGGGCAAGGGAAGCAGAAAGAGGGCGGTGCATATTGTCATGAGGGATGCAGTCCTGGAGACCAAGGCTCTCTCCTTTTTTATTCAACCTTGAGGAAGCCGGCCCAGTCCACGCTGGACGAGGCAAGGGTCCTGTGTTCAGGGATCAATCGGAAAAAGCTTTCCCGGGTCCGGCTCGCCATGAAGATATAACGGCCGGTGCTCAGTTCCGCCAGCCTGGAACCGGGTATGGTAAACGTCCCCGTGTCCGCTGCACGGCAATAGAGAAGTTTTGAGCGATCAGGTTTGACGATGCGAACCGTGAACGCATCGCTCGTATTGCTGGGCGGATCCCATTGCAGTTGAATGTCAGCCGGGTTGGGCAGGGTGACCACGATCTCCGTGGCCAGGTCCGGCGCTTCCAGCGTGTAGTCCATGGGTGTGAGAAGGACTTCAGGGAAATTGCCCGCCGGCAGGCTGGGTCCGCCCGGGACGATGAAATCAAAGAGCGTGTTTTCCATGAACGGGGATTCAGCAGGCAGGCACAGCTGATCGGACGGCAGGCCGATACAGATCTGGGCCGTGTCCAGGGACAGGTAGAAGCCCGGGTTGACGGCCGGGTTGAGGTCGGTTTCCCTCTCGATGGTGATCGCGGTGTCATCGTTGGAAAGTTCCAGGGCTTCCCCGCCGTCCATGATGTTCGTGGGAACCACAACAGCCCTTCCCACGATCTCGTCATAGACCTCGCATGTGCCTTCCTTTGGATAGTCGAACAGGGCCACATCAGCGAGCACCGCCTCCGCGAGGATGGACTTCATGGTGAGACGGATGGGATCCACCCCGATCACCTGGTTTTCCAGGCGGAGCTCCAGAAGCACGACTACAGGCAGCTGGAGGTCGCCCGGGTCGAAGATCCCCACCAGGTTGGTGTCCGCATCCTCGGGGTTCCTGTTTGGATTGCAAGCGATCAGGCCCGATGTCATTGCGCAAACCAGGAGCACAAAACCGGCTGTGCGTATATCGAACCTGCCCGGAAGCCCTTTCATGTATGTTCTCCCATTTTCCTTGCGTTCAAGAGGCGGCTTGGGTGCTCGTTGCTACGGTCAGGGATCCAGGCCTTTTCAGGTGAAACCCGGGTTACCACCTCGTTCCGAGGCCCAGGTACACACGTATCTGCTGGTCCTCCACCTCGTCCACCCCCTCCACCAGCGGGAACTGGTCCTCATAGATCTGGTTCCCGTCGGCATCCGAAGGTGAGGCCGCACCCAACGGTGTGCCGTACACCTTCTGGAGGCCGTATGCCACCCGGATGAAGCTGTACCAGTAAAAGTAATTGAACATGGTGGCCTTGACCCGGATCTCCCCGCCGACGTCATAGAGCATCTTGTTGCCGTTTGATGCCGTGTCCCGGAAAGGGATCTCGCGTTCGCCAGAACGGTTGAAGCTCCATGCGTTTCCAGCCGTACCGAACACGCTTCCGAACAGCTTGTCGATGTAAATGGGGCCCAGCCGCTTGTTGATCCTACCCATTCGGCCCCAGAGCGGGAAACGGTAGGCCAGGGAAGCCACCAGCAGGGTCTCACCCGATATGCTGAAGGCCTCATACCCTGCGAACTGTACGTTCGAACTGAAGTCCGCAATGGTGATCAGCGGAATTCTGCCGCCGGCATGGAACTCATCGTAGAAATGCACGTTCCGGTCGATGTACCCGCCCTGGAAGCTGAACTCCAAGGTGTGGTTGTGGGACTCGAGCCAGTCGTTCACCCGGTTGTGCAGTCGGTTTAGAGGCCAGAAGGGAACCGCGATGTACTCTGAGTAGCTGGCTGCGAACTGAGTGGAGGTATAGGTGTCCAGGATCTGTCCGTCGTCCATCCCGAACATGGGTTCATCCATGCGGGTGTGAACCACGGAGCAGGACAGGGTCCACTGGCGTCCGTCCCTGGGGTTGATGTCGTTGTCGCCCCTTTCCAGCGTCTCCTCAAAGGAGGAGTACATGAGCCCCAGCGTGTAGAACTGGCTCGTGAACTGGTCGTCCCATTCATTGCCCGTGAGGCCGGTCTTTCCCTGGATGGTGCGGTAGACGAAATCGAATCCCACGCTCAGTTCATCGCTCAACGGATAGGCCATGGCACCGATGATCCTCCGGAGCTTCAGCCTCTGCTTGAGTTCCACCTCGGTGAGGTCATTTGGCATGGACTCGTTCAAAGCAATGCGATAGCCGAAGTCCACGGAGCGGACCACCTCCTGGACAGCCACGGATATGTCCGGATACCAGCATTCGTTGACGTACTGCATGGTGATGTCATAGTCCTCCCCGAGCATGATCTCGCTCAGGAAGAGGTGCTTCTCGAGGTTGTCCATCACGATGACGTCGAATCCGGCCCGGATGTGCTCGTTGTCGTAGAGCATGCCCGGGATGATGTTCACAGGCATCAGGTTCTTCAGGGGGTTGTAGGGAACCGAAGGGAATGTCTGGTCGCCCACCTGCACCAGGGGGGAATCCCACTGGGTGACCGGGTGGTTGTCTGCAAGGAACCGGCCCTCTTCCACGACCCTGTTGTAGAACTCCTCTTTTTTCAAATAATGGATCTTGAACCCAAAGGCCGTGAAGTAGCTGTACAGGAGGTTGCCCGCCGGCGTGATGGAAGGGTCGTAAGCCCCGCCCAGCACATTCGTGAGCTGCACGACCTCTCCGGTTTGCATGTCCATGCGGTGAATGTTGAAGATTCCGCTCCTGTCGGAGGTGTAATAGACGGCCTGGCCGTCCTTGCTCCAGCACGGGTCCCTTTCCTCTGCCGGATCCGAGGTGATGGCGTTGAGATACGTGCCGTCACGGTTCATCAGGTAGAGGTCCTGCTGCTTGCCGTCATACATGTAGAAGAGGAGCTGTTTCCCGTCGGGCGACCACTGTGGCGGTCCGTACTGGTTGGTGCTCAACTCGGTGAGCCACTTGACGGACCGGTCTCCCTTGACGTCCATCAGGCCCAGCCGGGTCTGTCCGTCCTGTCCCTGGACAAAGGCGAGCACATCTCCGTCCGGTGACCAGGCGGGATACTTGGCCCGAAGATCCTGGCTGAGCCTCTCCGCCTCGTAGCCCGTGTAATGCCCCGAAGCATCCCTTTCCAGATTCAGAAGGAAAAGGTCGTTCAGGTAATAGCCGTCCAGGGACCACTCGTTGCCGTACCAGGATTCAAGGCTATTGCCTGAAACCGCCAGTCGGGAACCGTCCGGAGAGAAGGAATAGATGCCGTGAAAATCACCCGCAGTGAGGGTGTCCTCTTCGATCTGATAGGCCTTTTTCCGGCTCAGGGGCTGTCCCGTGTTGTGTGGCAGCTGTGGTTCCTCCAGAGGGAGGAAAACGATACCGCCCGAGTCCCTTTGATAAAAGACCAGGGTCTTGCCGTCAGATGTGTAGTCCGGGTTGTAGTTGAACATCCCGTCGATCTTCAGGATGCCGTCCTGCTCCTTCTCCATCTTGCTCATGGCGTCCCACGGCTTGGACGGCTCGAAGAGGCGGAGCTTTTCACCGATGGCCGGATGGGTCCGTATCGGTTGAACCTCCTTTTGGTACCGGTCGCGAAGCCACTCCAGGAACTCCACATAGAGGTCCTTTGCCTTTATGCCCAGGACATCCTTGATGGTGGTGTCCCAGTTCAGGCGCCAGCGCTTGCCGGATTCCTTGGCCAGTTCAGCGAACTTCTCCGGGCCGAATCGCTCATGGATGTACATGCCCAGCGCGTACCCGGTGTTGTAACCCCTTTCCGAGTCGAAACGGTTCAGCCCGATACGCGTCTGCATCCGGTCCCAGCCGGGGAGGGCCCCTTCCAGGATGGACATCCTCAGGAGCATGTTCCGGCTGGTGGACCAGTGGTTCACGCCTGCCTGGTCGGTCCAGTATTCGGCTCCGCCCTCCACCCAGATGAAAGGCGCCTTGAACCCGCCTGCCATGGGCAGGATGAAGCCGAGGTTGAAGTTCTCCTCTCCGTTCCGGTACAGCCCGAGTCCCACGGCATAGGCGCTTCGCTCGAAGAAGTTGTCGTTGACCTTGAGGGAGACGATGTGGGCGAATTCGTGGGTGATCACGGTGGGGATCCAGGGCATCCTTCCCCGGAGGGGGGTGTAGAGGTTCGTGGCCCAGATGACGATCCAGTCCTCCTGGTAGAGGGCCGCACCGTTGGCCATCTCCTCTGTGTCCCGAATGACGATGTTTGTCTTCTCGGTGAGATAGTAGTCGAACTGGGAGCAGACAAGGTCATAGGCAATCTCGCAGTAGGCTGCCACCTCGTTCGCGGTGTTGCTCACCTCGGGGTAGTAGTGGATCGTAAAATGCTCGGTCTCGATGGTGCGCCACTCGAGCTCCGGATGATTGAAGATCAGGAACCGGGTGTAGAGCCCGGCATGAGCGGGCCGGGCGGCAAATAGGCAGGTGGCCAGGAAGAGGAGGATAACAAGGGCTTTTCGCTTGTCTCGTACAGGCATCCTTTTCTGTCTCCGTTCGTCTCGGGAAGGGCTAACGGCCTCCGTGTCGAGTTCCTTAGAATCGCAGGCGGAGCTCGGCCACGCCGGATATGCCGGCTGCTTCAAGTGGGAAGGCATAGTTGGTGTTCTTGCCGGCCAGAGGAACCGATGCGCGCAGGTCCAGGTCCCAGTGGTCTGTGATCTCGAGCCGAAGGTGAGGGAGAATCTCCAAAAGCCATCCTTCGCTCATGGGAATCTCCTGCAAGTGGTCCCGGATTCCCGCCTCTGAAGAACCCCACCAGGTGTATTTTGCATTCGCGCCGATATTGATGCCGGCCATTTCCACACCCCAGAAGGAGTGCAGGGGGAAGGCCAGGTAGGGGAAGAGGATGGGGCTCAGATAGGGGACAAGGGCGTCCGGAATCTGATGAGATAACCCGGTGCGGGCATAAACCTTGTCTCCCCAGTTGACATGTCCGGCCTCCCCGTGGATTCCCTGGACGAACATCACCGTTCCGGAGATCCTCCACACATAGCCGGCCTCTGCCTCGATGGAGAAGCATTTTATCTGCTGCTTGCCGAGCAGGGCCACTGCAAGCGAATAGGTGCCCCAGCTCGTTAACAGCGTCTTGAGCCCTGAATTGTTCACGGTCCCGGGCGATTCGTTTCCGGACGGCACGAGGGACCAGACCCTGAGGGCTAGAGAGGGCATGGGATCGGACTTTCCTAAAAGCTGATACGTGGCACTGAGGAACGCATCCCCTATGCTGTCGTCGGTCAGGTCAACGCCGTTGGCATTCTTGAAATCCTTCCAGACAAACGGAAGGGTAAAGCCGAGTGTGAGCCGCCTGGTGAATCCGTAACGGCCCGACAGGGAAAGGGATGTCATTCGGAATTCATAATCACCGGAGACCTTGTCTTCCCGATTGTCGTAAAAGAAGTCCGATCCCAGGATGGAGAGCCCCACCGTCATCTCGATCCATCCGCGGGAAAGGGTGATGGGTCTTTCAACAGACCTTGTTGGATAGTCGGACTTGGAGAGGGGGGTCATGGGCTTGTCGGCAGCCTGCGCAGGCAGGGAGAAGGCCAGGAAGAGAAGCCCTGCCGCAAGCAGGCAGAAGAGCCTGTCAGGGGATGGAGAAAAACCAGGGAAAGCTGTCCGACCACGGGATCCTTTGTTCAGTGCCGAGTCCATCAAGTGCCTGGGTCCTTTCGTGTGAGGCGTAAGAACGTGGAAGCCGCTGTTGACACGATTCGTTGTGAAAGGCTTCTCAGAAAGAAGACAGCGCACAGGGAGGTACGGAAAAGTGCTCTCCTGCATTGCCTCGTCTTCGTTTCACTCTTCCGTCGAGCTTGACCGGGGAGTCAGGGACCGGTTGGTCAGATGGGTTTTTAGTATGAATATACTATTTAAAATAGTTCTATTCTGAACGAACCGATTATAGTAACTGAAGGAGAAAAGTCAAACATTTGAGCAGGCAGGTCTTGGGCGAAAGCGTGATGGATCAGGAGGCTGGAAACAGAATTGATCTCGATCGGATGAATCGATTCCCGGTGTCAGGGAAGGTCTTATCAAAGAAGAAATGTTTGAATTCCGCCGGCTTAGGAGCGGGATTCTGGGCGTTCGGATCAGGTCATCCCCTTCATGGCCCATATCAGAAGGGACACGAAGATGACGACCATGAAGATGACCGACACGACGTAGTAAAAAGGCCGTGACTCCCCGCTGCCCCTGGAGGAGATCTTGCGCTGCGGAGAGTCCAACTGTCCCCACTCCTGTATCGTATGGACCGCGCTGCTTATGCGCGTAGTTCCGTTCTTGGAGAGATATGAGTTCGGTTGATAAATGCCTGAGCTTCCGCAGAGGTACACCCAGGAGAAGATGAGGAGGATGGTGATGGCAAGGGCTTTTCCTGCTTCGGCTGTTGTGCTGTGCATGCGGCATTCCCCTCTTGCAGTCAGTACACGAAGAAGAAAGCTGTGTTCTGGAAGACATTATAATGACTTGCCTCCCATGAATGCAAGTGAAAAAATAATGCTTTATGCCATTCATAATATACTAAATGAAATAAATTTGTTCTGTTCAAAGAAAAATGGGGGATGAGTCGCTTTAGAAGTTGTTCAGGGCGAGCGCAACGCCACCGTCAAACAATGTGAACACATTGGATTGCTGGTGATAGAAGAGGAGAAAACGCTCATCCATTTGCACCACAGAGGGTTCGGACTCGTCCACGGTGAGAAGGGCTCGGGTGGAATTGCTCGATCCGGACCCTGGCGTGCCGTCGCCCGGATCGTATCGTTCACAGGCCGGATGGTCGGCGTTTTCCGGCCTGGTGCAGAACCCACCCTCTC
>CAZSUQ010000178.1:0-8618 GCA_964609935.1 uncultured Thermodesulfobacteriota bacterium
CCGGGCTAGCGATCCATGCAAAGAAAGGGCACGGGCTGGAAAAGCTCGGTGCGCGCAAGCATTCAGGCTCTGTCGGCGGGTGCAACAGGGCCTTCAGCTTCCAGTTCAATGAATTCCGTTACGCATTGGCCGCAGGGGTCAGGGTGAACGGCACCGAACTTCTGCTCCTGAACACGCACCTGCACCATGGTGTGGAAACAAACGCGGAACTGATCGCAGCGCTTGACCAGCTTGTCATCCAGGGGAAGATCACCCGGAAAAAGGCGGAGGAAGTCAGGGAGATCACCGAACAGGCCTCGGTTCGCAGGAAAAAGGAACTGGAAAGGGCCTTGGAACTGGCCCGGGGACTGGGTTTTGATCGGCATCCAACGATCCTGGCGGGTGACTTCAACGCCACACCGGCCGCCCCCGAGCTGGTCTGGTTGAAGCAGGACGTGGGATTCGCCTCCGTCACCCGGGACGACGACCCGGACCAGCTGCTGATGACCTGGGACACGAAGCGAAACCCGAACACGCAGTTCATCGCGAACTTCAAGCCGCCCACCGAGTTCGCGTCCTTCATCATGGAGCACATGAGACCCGTGGTCCTTCAACAGTCGCGCCGCCTCGATTACATCTTCTTCCGGCCGGCGGGAAGCGTTCTCGAGGTGGCCGAGGCCGGGATCTTCGGTGATGAACCCCACGAGGGCCGCATGTGCTCCGATCACTTCGGCATCTATGCGAGATTCATCCTTCCCTGACGGGATCCAGGGGGTTTGACCTCCCGGAAAACCCTGTGATATTGTTCGTTTTTAGGCCTGTTCTAGAAAATATTTTCTCCGAGCTCTGAACTCCTGTGGGCTCAAAGAGCCTATGGAGTCGAGCCGATAGGGCCAGGCTGGAAACGGCCGAGCCTCCCGTGCTTGGAAAGGAGATACGGTAGGGATAAAATCCTCCTGCCGCCGATTCCGACACGGGATTGGCGGCATTTTTTCTTTTGGGAGGAGAGAGCACAATGCCCGGACGTCAGAATGTCCCCCCCGGATCATCCTTTCTTTCGGTTCTGCTCGCAGCCCTGGCCGTCCTCATGTCCTTCCCGTCCCCTGTTTCTTCCGACGAGACAAGGATACGCCTGGCAACCACCACCAGCACGGACAATTCGGGCCTGCTGGACTACCTCCTCCCCCGCTTCGAGAAAAAGGCCGGTATACGCGTTCACGTGATCCCGGTGGGAACCGGCAAGGCGCTCAAGCTGGCCGAGAGGGGCGATGTGGACGTGATCCTGGTTCACGCGCCCGAGGCGGAGATCGCCTTTGTAAAGGCAGGGTGGGGCGTCAACCGGCGCTCGGTCATGATGAACGACTTCCTTGTTGTCGGCCCTCCAAAGGATCCTGGGGCCGTGAAAGAGGCGGGCTCCCTTGTGGACGCGCTCAATCGGATCAAGCGTTCGAAAACAGATTTCATCAGCAGGGGGGACGACTCCGGGACGCACAAAAAGGAGCTTGCCCTGTGGCCCCTGGCCGGAGGGGTTCCCTCCGGAGGTCACTACCTCGAAGCGGGGCAGGGCATGGAGGCCACGCTGAGAATCGCCTTTGAGAAGGATGCCTATACACTCACCGACCGCGGCACATTTCTGGCCGTCCAGAAAGGGATGGATCTGGTTCCCGTGTATGAGGGGGGTCCCCTGCTGAAGAATCCCTATGCGATCATCGCGGTCAATCCGGCCCTTCATCCGCACGTTCGCTACTTGGACACCATGACCCTGATCGCCTGGGTCACGTCACCGGAGGGGCAGGCCTTGATCGGCGCCTTCAGGAAAGAGGGTGAGGTCCTGTTTCATCCCACCGCGGTTCCGGATGCAGGGAGCCTTGAAGAATGAGCGGTACAGGCCTTGGGATGGAAGTCTTTGACGTCATGGGCGTGTCCCTGCGCGTCTCCCTTGCCGCCACGGCCCTTGCAACCCTGCTCAGCGTGCCGCTGGGATTTCTGATCGCTGTAAACGACTTTCGTGGAAAGCGTGCCCTTGTGACGGTCATCAACACCCTGATGGCCATGCCCACGGTCGTGGTGGGCCTGCTGGTGTACATCCTCTTGAGCAGGTCAGGGCCCCTGGGGTCCCTGGGTATCCTCTACACACCCACGGCGATCATCGTGGGGCAGTTCATCCTGGCCCTGCCCATCATCACGGCCCTGACCTACGCGGCCATCAGCAGCGTTGACAAGCGTGTCAGGAAGACCGCGGAGTCGCTGGGCGCAAGCCCTTCCCAATCCGCCTGGATGGTTCTCAAGGAAGGGCGCCTGGGCATCATGGCCGCCATGATCGCCGGATTCGGCCGTGTGATCGCAGAGGTGGGGTCAGCCATCATGGTGGGCGGGAACATCAAAGGGTACACGCGCACCATGACCACGGCCATTGCCCTGGAAACGGCAAAAGGGAATTTTGCCCTCGGCATATCGCTCGGCGTGATTCTGCTTGTGGTTGCCCTGTCCATCAACCTGGTCGTGGATGCATTCCTGGGACGCCGCACATGAGCCATAAGGATCTGTACAGCTTGCAGGGGATCAGCCGGAACGTGCAATCCGGCAAGCTGATCCTGGATATCGATCACCTTGTCATCCCGGAGGGGAGGGTGTCGGCCGTGGTGGGCCCCAACGGGGCAGGCAAGAGCACGCTGCTCAAGATGCTGGCCTTCCTGGAGGAGCCCGACAAGGGTGACATCCTGTTTCGTGGGAAACGGGTTCTTCCCGCGGATTTCTTCTCCCTGCGCCGCCTGGTGACCATGGTGGATCAATCGCCGTTGCTCTTTTACGGTACGGTGGCCAGGAACGTGGCCTTTGGCCTGAAGGTCAGGGGCGTGCCCCGGGCCCAGTGGGACACGAGGATTCGGGAATCCCTGTCCCTGGTGGACCTTCACGGCTTTGAAGGCCGTTCCGTGAAGGGCCTGAGCGGCGGTGAGATCCAGCGGGTGGCCATCGCACGTGCCCTGGTTTTCGAGCCCGAGGTCATCCTCCTGGATGAGCCCACCGCCGGGGTGGACACGGCAAGGGTGGAGATTTTCGATGCGCTCATCCGTGAAGTGAACGCAAGGATCGGGACGAGCATCGTCTTTTCCACACACGATCTCGCCCAGGCATACAGGTTGACCGATCACGTCATCCATATGTCGGCCGGCAAGACGTCGGACCACGGCATCGAGAACGTTTTCAGCGGCCACGGGACCCACGAGGACGGGTGGACCGTTGTCCGCCTGAGGGGTGGGACGGAGATGAAGCTGTCCGGGGTTCACACGGGACCGGTTCGCTTCTCCATCCCCTCTTCGGACATCCGCATCGTGCCGCTGTCCGAGAACGGGATACAGGGGAACCGGTTCGAAGGTGAAATCACCCGCATGGAGGTACGCGGGGAAAAGGTGAGGATGCGACTCAGCGGTGAGGTGAGCCTGCGCGTGGAAGTGGCCCCGGACCAGATGGACCGGGAGGGGCTGAAACTGGGAAGCCGGGTGGCGGCCGTCATTCCCCCCCAGGCCGTGCGGGTCATGGACGACTGACGGACCCGTATGATAACCTGAACGCTTCAAAAAAATACGGAAAAGACCGCTGTCGATCGCATAAGAAGACAGGATTGAAGGTTTGGAGAGAAGATCATGATCCTGGTTGAAGAGGCAACAAAGAAACTCCGGTCCCGTGTCCGGCCCCTTGGAACCGAGGAGATTGCGGTGCTGAAGAGCCTGGGGCGGGTTTTGCGCGAGGATATCAAGAGCCCGCTTGCCATCCCGCCGTTCAACAAGTCGGCCATGGACGGCTATGCGGTGAGAAGCGCCGACGTCCGGTCCGCCTCCTCCGGGAACCCCGTGGAGCTCAAGGTTCTCGAAGATGTTCCTGCAGGACGCGTGGGGCGATATCGGGTGACAAAGGGGACCGCCACCCGCATCATGACGGGCGCACCCCTGCCCTCCGGAGCGGATGCCGTGGTCATGGTGGAGGATACGGAGAAGGGCCGTGACGGTGTGCTCATCATGAAGGAGGTTTCAAAGGGCAGGAATGTTGCGCCGGCCGGAGAGGATGTGCGAAAGGGGCAGCGCGTGCTGAAGGCCGGACGGGTCATCGGCTCCGCAGAGATGGGGATGATCGCCTCCACGGGCAGGGACAGGGTCAGGGTGGGGATCAGGCCCAGGGTTGCCGTCCTTTCCACGGGGAGCGAGGTTCGTGCACCGGGAAGTGAACGCAAACCCGGGCAGATCTACGACGCCAACGGGTACTCGCTCACCGGGCAGGCCGTTGAGCGGGGAGCCGACGCCCGGTTTCTCGGCATCGCCCCGGACCGCAGGGGTGCACTGGAGAAGAAGATCGAGCGGGCAGGGGAGTTCAACGTGCTGATCCTGTCCGGAGGCGTGAGTGTGGGGGACTATGACCTGGTGCAGGACATCCTGCTGGAGATGGGTGTGAAACGCATCTTCTGGAAGGTTCGCATGAAGCCGGGCAAGCCTGTCTTTGCCGGCCTGCAGAATGACCGCTTCATCATGGGGCTGCCCGGCAACCCGGTTTCCTGCATGGTTACCTTCGAGCTCTTTGTGAGGCCGATACTGGACGTGATGCTCGGAAAGAGCGAGGTGGGTCCCCGACGCGGCCGGGCCCGGCTGATGGAGGAGGTGCGGCTCAAGCCCGAGCGGAGAAAGTTCCTCCGGGGCCGCCTGCACGAAGAGGACGGCTGCCTGTACGTTCAGTTGTTCAAGGCCCAGGAATCAGGCATCCTGAGAAGCATGGTGGAGTCGGACGTGCTCGTGGACGTTCCGGACCAGGTGACAAGGCTCCGGAAGGGCTCCATGGTCGATCTTGTCATACCGGGGTAGAAGTCATGGACAAGAAGCTTTCACACGTGGACGAGACCGGCAAGGCCCGCATGGTGGATGTGGGCGACAAGGAGGCCGGCCGGAGACGGGCAACCGCTTCGGTCAGGGTCGTGATGCTTCCCGAGACGCTCGAAGCCATCAGGAGCAACACCCTGGAGAAGGGGGACGTGCTCGGTGTGGCACGCGTGGCCGGGGTCATGGCCGCCAAGCGGGTGGATCAGCTCATCCCCCTGGCCCACCCCCTTCCCATCGAATATGTGGGCGTTGAAGAAAACGCCCTCCTCATCAGAACGGAAGTGGCGGTGGAGTCCAAGACCGGTGTGGAGATGGAAGCGCTCACAGCAGCGGCCATGGCCGCACTCACCGTGTACGACATGGCCAAGGCAGTGGATCGGGGCATGGAGATCTCGGGCCTCAGGCTGGAGAGCAAATCAGGGGGCCGGTCCGGTGAATACCGACGCACAGACGATAAGGGTCAATAAAGAATCACAGGGAGCAACGTTTGGGAAAGATCGTTTCCATAAACACGAGCGAGAGAAAACGGGTTCCAAAGAAGCCGGTTGAAGAGGCGGAGCTCGTCACGGGCCAGGGGATTGCCGGTGACTCCCACGCCGGACCGGGCGATCGGCAGCTGAGCCTTCTCATGATGGAGTCCATCCAGAGACAGCGTGATGTGGTGGAGCAGAAGCTCGGCCAGGGCTCAGGGGAAAAGGAAGGAACCCTGAGCGCCGAAGGGCTCGTCCCCGGGATATACGCGGAGAACCTGACCACCAGCGGGATCGAGCTGACGGCCCTGAAGATCGGTGATGAGCTCAAGGTTGGAGAAGGCGTGAGGTTGCGCATCTCCAAGCTTGGCAAGGAATGTCACACGAAGTGCGCGATCTACACCCTTGTGGGTGACTGTGTCATGCCGCGCGAGGGCATCTTCTGCGAGGTCCTGCAGGGGGGAACGGTTCGAAGAGGAGACCCCATTGAATGCTGTTGACACGCTCCGGGTATCGGTTACGGACCGGTGCAACCTGAGATGCGCCTACTGCATGCCCAGGGAGGGGATGCCGCGGACCCGGCCCGGAGATATCCTTCGGTACGAAGAGATCCTTCGCCTGGTTCGCATCGGCACGACCCTGGGGATCCGAAAGATACGCATTACGGGCGGGGAGCCGCTGGCCAGAAGAGGGATCGCCGACTTCATTGCCTCGCTCCGTTCGCAGCAGGAGATCGTGGATTGCTGCCTGACAACCAACGGTGTGCTCCTGAAGGACCTTGCAGGTCCGCTCAAGGCATCCGGACTGGACCGGGTCACGGTGAGCCTGGACAGCCTCCGGCGTGAGCGATACGAGCAGATCACCGGCCTGGATGCGCTGGACCGTGTTCTCCAGGGGATCGAGGCCTCCCTGGCGGCAGGGCTCGTACCCGTGAAGATCAATGTGGTGGTGATCAAGGGGATGAACGAGGACGAGATCGTGGATTTTTCACGCTTGAGCATTCACGATCCCCTGGAGATTCGGTTCATCGAGCGGATGCCCCTGGGAGAAGACAAGCGGGAAGATACCCGGGGGTGTGGTCTCTGGGAAAAGGAGGTGTTGTCGGGTCAGGAGGTCCTCCGTCGGGTGGAAGAGGAACTCGGGCCACTGGAGCCGGCTTCTCCAGTGGTACCCCTTCCGGGCCCGGCCAGGCTGTACAGAATCCCCGGGAGCAAGGGCCGCATCGGATTGATCACGCCCATGACACATCCCTTCTGTGATTCCTGCACGCGCCTGCGCCTCACACCCGACGGAAAGCTGCGCGCCTGCCTGTTCAGCAACGCTGAGATCGATATACGCGAACTCCTGCGGTCCGGTGAGGACGACGACCGGCTGCGGGAGGCCTTTGAGCGCTCCATCGGATCGAAACAGAGGCACAAAACGCCCGACTTTTCCGAAAACAAGCGATGGATGGCAGAGATCGGAGGTTGAGACCATGTACAGGGCCGGCATCCTGACGGTCAGCGATCTCGGGTCAAGGGGAGAGCGCGAAGACACCTCGGGAAAGGCCCTCCAGGAGATGGTGGAGGGCTTGGGCTGGACCGTGGAGCGCTACGAGATCGTGCCCGACGAAAGGGACATCATCTCCGAGCGGCTTCGAACCTGGTCGGACGAGGAAGAACTGCAGATCATCATCACCACAGGGGGCACCGGATTCTCCGAACGGGACGTCACCCCCGAGGCAACGCTCGACGTGCTGCACAAGGAGGCGCCGGGCATCCCCGAGGCCATGCGGCTGGACGGGCTTGCCAAGACCCCCATGGCCATTCTGTCGCGGGGCGTTTCAGGTATCCGGCACCGCACACTGATCGTGAACCTTCCGGGCAGCAGGAAGGGTGCCGTGGAATCCCTGGAGGCCGTGATCCAGGCCCTGCCGCATGCCATCGATGTCATCATGGGCAAACCCGGCCATTAGTAGGCCACCCCTCCTTACTTCAAACCTTCAGCCTGTCGCTTCGGAAGACGTAAGCCAGGGCGATACCCACCAGAAAGCCCACCGCGAGATTGCTCGCCAGGGCGATCCCCAGCATCATGAAGATGACGAAGAAGTCACGACGCTCCTTCACGTCCGCGACCATGAGGGCAAGCTGGGCACCGGAAAAAACAAGGAGAGCGCCCAGCACGGAGAAGGGGAGAAGGCTCAGAACGTTGTCGGCCTGATCACCGATGAACACGGCGATGAGAACAAGGAGCAGCCCGATCATCAGGGGCGCACCGGCCGTCCTGGCCCCGAATCGGTAGTGCGCTGCAAGGCCTCCGGAGCCGTGGCACATGGGCATGGCGCCGAAGAGTGAACCGACCACGTTTGCCAACCCCATGGAAACGGACAGGGCTCGAAAACTGGATCGCTCTTCACAAGCCGGCCCGAAATATTCCTTTGTGAGATCGGCCTGGGCGATGATCGCGTTGCCCACGGTCATGGGCAACTGGGGCAGGGCCAGGGCCATCAGGGCCAGGGTCATGTCGTGGATGCCCGGCAGCCCGAAGGGAAGAAAGGAGGGGAGGTGGATTCCCACCTGGAAGCCGGAAAGGGAGCGGTGGGCCCCCAGCGCGAGCCCTGCAGCCGCCCCTGCTGCGATGACGAGGATGGCGGCCGGGAATCGCCTGCTTTCCATCAGGAGAAAGATCGCCAGGATCGCCGCCGCGCCAAGGATGATTCCCACCGGAACAGGGCCGATGGACTGCACGGCCAGGTACGGTTCGGCCTGTTGTTGCAGTGCCTGGATCTTGGCACTGCCGAGGATGAATCGCACGCCCTGGGAAAGGAGCAGGATGCCGGTGGTGAGCTGTACGCCCCGTACCACGGGCCTGGGGACGATCCTGCCGATGGCTGTGGTGGCTCCGGTGAAGGCCAGAACCAGCAGGGCCACACCCATCCACAATCCTGCCGTTGTGATCTGAACCGGGGTGAGCGCCTGGGCAATGGCATACGCGGAGATCACCTTCATGGGCTGGACAGGCATGGGGACACGGAAGTACACCCCGGAAAGCATGTAGTAGAGGCCCACGAAAAGGAAGACCGCGGTTGCATCCAGGCCGTTGATCTGGATCAGTCCGAACGCCAGGGGAAGGAGGACGCCCAGGTCGCCGAGGGAGCCGGCAAACTCCTGCCGATTGAATTGCACCCCGGGGAGCGATCTTTCTCTTTGGTTATTTTGAAGGTCTTTTCTCACGGATCCGGTCAATGGTCCTTGCATCTGAGTGTTCTTGAACAACACGCGAAGGAGAAGCGCTCGTTCAGGTTTCGTACAGCTCTTCCTTCTTC
>CAZSUQ010000179.1:0-4964 GCA_964609935.1 uncultured Thermodesulfobacteriota bacterium
CAGGAGGTGGCAAAGACCTATGGCGTAGGCTGTTTTCAGAGAACCCACCTTCTCGATGAGAACCGGGACATTGGCCACATTATCCGTCAATTGTGCCAGGTCGCTGATTTCGCGGCTGTTTATGGAAAGGCCGTGGGGATCGGGCACCCTTACCCCGAGACATTGGCTGCGCTGCCAAAGGCGCTGGCGGCATTCAAGGAAAAGGGTGTGGACATCGTCCTGGTCTCTGAAATCTTCCCCTCTCCTCATCGGAGGGCAGGGGGCCCCCTCTTCGAAGAAATGGGATGAGGAACGGTTCGGGGGGGCTTGTACGGCAGGATCGTTACACCGGCGGCATGCAGGGGATGGAAACAAAAAGAACGTGGAGGGATTCCTTGAGCAAGCCTTTCCCACGTAACAGGGATCATCAAATGCCTGCTGTCAC
Organism: uncultured Thermodesulfobacteriota bacterium; assembly: GCA_964609935.1. GTDB lineage: Bacteria > Desulfobacterota > DSWW01 > DSWW01 > DSWW01 > CAYTRL01. Next base: position 425 of record CAZSUQ010000179.1, read on the forward strand.
GCGCATGAAAAGAGGACCTGCGTTCAACGGCCCGGCCGTGTTTCGGCCTGGAAACAGTGGCGTTCCCCTGCTTCTCTTCGGACTCCTCGGCCTGCTGCTTCTCACCTTTGTTCAACCGCCCTGCACCCATGGTGCCGGGCAGGGAGGGACCGCTTCTCTTCAACAGATACGTTACTGGGCCAAAGCGAAGTATACCCGTGTGGTGCTCGACCTTGACCGCAGGGTGGACTACGAGGTGCATCGGCTCAGGGCCGACCGGTCGGCGGGCCTTCCCCCCAGGATCTACATCGATCTTTTCCATACGCATCGTTCAGAGAATCTTCCGTCCAAGGTGGGCCTTGACCAGGGGCCTGTACGATGCATCCGGGCGGCTCATCGCAAGAAGAGTACGGAACGGCTGGTTCTGGACCTCCGCCAGGCGGAGCAGTACAAGGTCTTTCGCCTGGATCACCCGCACCGCATCGTGATGGACTTGTGGTGGACGGACCGTGGAAGGGCAGAAGAAAAGAAGAAGCAAAACAAAGAAGCGGAGCTGAAAAGCGTTCACAAGGCTCTTCCGCCCCTCATCGTGATCGACCCCGGACACGGCGGGAAGGATCCGGGTGCGGTGGGCAAGCGTGGCTTGAAGGAAAAGGACGTGGTCTTCTCCATTGCAAAACGTCTCAAACGTTCCCTGGAAAAGAATGGGAAGGCCCGGGTCCTTCTCACACGGACATCGGACAAGTTTCTTGAACTTGAAGACCGGACCCGCTTCGCCAACAGGCAAAACGCGGACCTGTTTATCTCCATCCACGCAAACGCAAGTCGTGATCGAAAGGCGAAAGGGGTGGAGACCTACTACCTGGACAACACAACGGACAAGGCGGCGATTCGACTGGCAAGGATCGAGAATCGGACAGCGAAGAAGAAGCTTGATGATCTCCAGCAGATCCTTCAGGGCCTGCGGCTCAACTCCAATGCCATCGCCTCCAACCTGCTCGCCCATACGGTGCAGGGGGAGCTGATCCGCAACCTTCGAAACAGGCATAAAAAGGTGAAGGATCTGGGTTCAAAGGGAAACCTTTTCTATGTTCTGCTGGGTGCTCACATGCCGAGCATCCTTGTGGAGGTTTCCTTCATCTCCAACCCCACGGAGGAGAAGAGGCTGAGGAACGCTTCCTACCAGGATACCGTTGCCAGGGGAATCGCAAACGGGGTCAATCGCTTTCTCAAGAAACCGGATGTTTCCTACATGTTGGCAGGACGACAGTGAGAAGGGGACACGAGGCGGGTCGTGTTGACAAAACATGGGATTTATGGTCCCCTATACGTAGAAAATATCTTGATATTCATTAGATAGGTGGCTTTTTCGAAATCGATCCCGCCCCCTACCGTAAAAACATTCTTCATCGTGGCCAGGAAACATCCCTAAGCAGAAAAACAGAAACCACGCTTGTTCCCGGCGTAGAACCACGCGCTCTATTGCCGCAACGAAAAAGATGGTGCCATGAAACGTACGTATCAGCCAAGCACGGTAAAGAGAAAAAGAACACACGGGTTTCGTGCTCGTATGAAGACCAAAGGGGGAAGAAAGATCTTGAGCCGCCGGAGGGCAAAGGGCCGTCAAAGGCTGGCCGTGTAAGCCTTCCAATCGATTGCCTGCCGAACAAGAAGGCTCTTGGGATCCGATGCGTCACCCTTCAAGCACACAGAGCTGCAAGCACGCGAACCACTCCTTTACCAAAAGAGACCGATTGCTCAGGCGACCGGAATATCTTGCAGTCACACGGAAAGGGAAACGCATTTCCACCCGGTATTTCCTGGTTTTCCGTCGTCCAAATCGAGAAGGCCGGCCACGGCTTGGAATGATCGTCAGTAAGAAAGTGGGCAAGGCAGTCAAGCGGAACTATCTGAAAAGAAGGATACGAGAGTTCTTCCGCTTGCACAAATCCGGGCTCCCCCCCTCCACCGATATCGTCGTCGTAGCAAAGAAGGGAATTCCTGACATTTCCTACTGGGATGTTCGTAAGGACTTGGGGAGGTTTTTGAGGGGGCCTGCCACGGAAACCCAGAAGCGACCGATGAAGAAGGACAAAAAGATTGAAGCAGATCCTGATCCTTCTCCTGAAATTTTATAGGGGGTTGCTGTCACCTTTGTTGCCCTCTGTATGCCGGTTCTACCCCACCTGTTCCACTTATGCCATCCAAGCGCTGGAAAAGCATGGTTTTTTCAAGGGATTGTGGCTGGCGGGCAGGCGGTTGCTGCGTTGCCACCCTTGTCATCCCGGAGGGTATGATCCGGTTCACTAAATCCGCGGCGTTCCGGTCATTTGCGAAAGCACGGCCGAATCAGCCCGGATGCGTTCAAGGATTACCTGTAAAGCGCCTCCCATGAAAGGATAGGTTCCTGCGGATGGAGAAACGGTTTCTACTTGCTGTCGTGCTCTGCTTGATGATCCTGATGTTCTGGCAATCTTACGTGGCCAAGCAGCAGGAGGAATGGAAGAACAATCAGGAGGCCTATCAAGCCGAACAGGGGGAAGAGGTCCTGCAAGACCCCTCCCAGGCATCGATCCACGATCCCCTTCCCGCCCAGGAGGCCCTGCACGCCGAGCGTCCTGCCCACGAGCCGGAACCCGCCGGAAGACCCGAGGCTTTCTTACGGGGCGAGCCCTGTGAAGAGGTGGTGGTGGACACCCCGCTTTACCGCGCCGTTCTCTGCTCCCACAACGGAAGGCTCATGAGCTGGAAGCTCAAGGAGTACAAGATCCTCCCCCCCTGCAAATGCCCCGTTGTGGAGAAGTTCCAGAAACAGGATCCGTTCCCTCTTGTGGACTCCGGCCCCGAGGTCTGGGCCGAGCGGATACACGCTCAAGTCCCTGATGAATATCCCCTGGGCCTGGAGGTGTCTACCGGGAAGCGAAGGGTGGCCTTGCTGGAAAGGCTGGAACCGGACCGTTCAAAGGTCGACCTTCTGGAGGGTGACGACGCGCAGCAACTCGTCTTCTCAGGAAACGACGCGAAGGGAAGAAAGGTACGCCGCACCTACACCTTTCATCCCGGGAAATACCTCGTGGATCTGACCATCGAGATCGAGGGGTTGGATTCGGAGATTCGGTCCTCAGGTCTGGGGTTGAAGCTCACCGAACGGATTTCCGCGGGCTCCTCGGCGGACCGGTACACCTTTTCCGGATTCATGGGGTTCGTCAACGGTCAACTCGAGAAAGAGAAGAAGATCAAGGACCACCAGTTCCTGGCTTACAGTGGAGACGTGAGCTGGCAGGGGTTCTCCGACAAGTATTTCCTGAACTGCATCATTCCGGTGGACAACCCGAAATCCAGCGTGATGGTGGACATGCTCGGCCCGGAAAGCGGGGAGCGGCAGGGCCTCTGGACTTCCAGGCTCGTTTACAATGTGCAGGCACACGAACAGGAAGGCAAGGCTCGGTTTTCCTATTTGCTTTACATGGGCCCCAAGGACCAGGAGGTGTTGGCGGCCAGCGAGCACGCCCTGGGGGAGTCCATCGACCTGGGCTGGTTCGGCTTCATTGCCGAACCTCTCCTCGTGGTCCTGAAGTTTTTCTACAAATACACCCACAACTACGGCATTGCCATCATTCTGCTGACGATCATCATCAAGATCCTCTTTCACCCCTTGACCCGGAAGCAGTACGACTCCATGAAGGAGCTCCAGAAGCTCCAGCCGAAGATGAAGGACATCCGGGAGAAGTTCAAGAACGACAAGGAAAAGATGAACAAGGAGATCATGGATCTCTACCGGACCCACAAAATCAATCCGCTGGGCGGGTGCTGGCCCGTGCTCATCCAGATTCCCGTATTCTTTGCGCTCTACAGGGCACTGCTGAGCTCCATCGAGCTCAGGCACGCCCCCTTCTTGTTCTGGATCCAGGATCTCTCCGCCAAGGACCCGTGCTACATCACCCCGATTATCATGGGCGCCACCATGTTCCTGCAGCAGAGGATGACCCCCACGGCTGGGGACCCGGCGCAACAGCGAATGATGATGTTCATGACCATTATTTTTACGTTCCTGTTTTTGAGTTTTCCGTCCGGTCTGGTGTTGTATTGGCTGGTCAACAACGTCATCACCATTGGCCAGCAATACATCTCGCAAAAGCGGAAACACTAATCCCATTTGGAGGCACGATTCATGCGGTTCACGGAAGTCGAGGGAAAATCCAAGGAAGATGCCATTGAGAAGGCGGCAAGAGAGTTGGGCGTTCCTGCCGAGGAGATCGGCGTGGAGATTCTTTCAGGCAGTTCGCGAGGTTTTTTCGGTTTCGGCGCCCGGAAGGTCAAGCTTCGAGCCTGGTCCAAGCGGGAAAGCAGGGAAGAGGCCCAGGATGAAACCCAGGATGAAACCGAGGAACTGAAGGAGGGCTTTCAAAAGGCCATCCAGACCTCGGACACCAAGAAGCCGGGCAAGGCAACCGAGGCCCAAAAAGCCCTTCAAGGGCCGGATCCGGCTGGAGATCCATGGTGACAAAAACAAGGACCGGATCCGGCTGGAGATCCATGGTGACAAAACCGGCCTGTTGAT
>CAZSUQ010000179.1:5064-8596 GCA_964609935.1 uncultured Thermodesulfobacteriota bacterium
AAAACAAGGACCGGATCCGGCTGGAGATCCATGGTGACAAAACCGGCCTGTTGATCGGAAAGCGGGGCCAGACGCTGGACGCGTTGCAGTACCTGGTCAACAAGATGGTGAACCAGAACGCGGATTCGTCGAAGCGGATCGAAGTGGATATGGAGCAGTACCGAAAACGCAGGGAACAGTCGCTGCGTAACATGGCAACCCGCCTGGGCGAAAAGGTCAAAAGGAAGAAGAAGCCGATTACCATCGAGGCGATGAACGCACACGACCGCCGAATCATCCACCTGACGCTGAAGAACGATCAATCCCTGGAAACCCGGAGTGTGGGGAAAGGTGAAATGCGCAAGCTGGTGATCCACCCGACACACGCAGCGAGGTCCAAGGGGCATGAGGAGCCTGGCGTTTCCTCCTGAAGAGGATACCATTGCCGCTGTTTCCACACCCTTCGGGGTGGGCGGTATCGGTATCGTGAGGATGTCAGGGCCGGATGCAGAGGCGGTTGCCCGCAGGATCTTTCATTCAAAGCAAAAGAAGAACACGTTTCCATCCCACCGACTCAACTTCGGACACATCCGTGACCCAAAGGACCAATCCCTTGTGGATGAAGTCCTCATGACCGTGATGCGTGCGCCGAACACCTACACACGCCAGGACATTGTTGAGATCCAGTGCCATGGCGGGCACGTGCCTGTCCGGAGAATTCTCGAACTGCTCCTGGAGGAGGGCGTTCGGCTGGCGGAGCCGGGGGAGTTTACACGGAGGGCCTTCCTGAACGGAAGGATCGACCTGGTTCAGGCCGAGGCGGTGGTGGACACGGTGGAAGCAAAGAGCGAGGCCGCTTTACGATTCGCTCAGAGGCAGTTGGATGGGACGCTCTCCCAGGAGGTACGGGGCATCCGTGAAGGGATCAAGGTCACGCTCATGGAGGTGGAGGCCTGGCTCGATTTCCCGGAGGAAGAGGTCCCCGAGCCGACCTTCCAGCGTTATCGTGAGCGACTGGATCAACAGAAGAAAATCCTTACGTGGCTTGTGGATACCTACAGGGAGGGACATCTTTACAGGGATGGCGCAACCCTGGTGATCGGCGGAGCTCCAAACGTGGGGAAGTCCACCCTGCTGAACGTTCTGGTTGGCAAAGAACGGGCCATTGTAAGCGAAACGCCCGGGACCACCCGGGACTTCCTGGAAGCGCCTCTGGACCTGGAAGGGATCCCGGTGACCTTCATCGACACGGCCGGCCTGCATGAAACCGAGGAGGAGGTGGAGGCAAAGGGCATGACCTTTGCCCGTCATCTCATGGAGAGTGCCGACCTGTTCCTGCGGGTTCTTGATGCAACGAAGCTGAACGAGGAGACGTCGGACCCGCTCTTTGAAACCGTTCCAGAGGGGAGAACCCTGCTGGTTCTGAACAAGATCGATCTCGTTGACGACACCGTCCTGGACGAAGCGGAGAAGATCCTGCCTTCTCTTCCCCGTGTTTGGGTTTCCGCCCTCTTGCAGGAGGGGATCCAGGACCTCCGGGCCGCGCTTCTCTCACGGCTCACCCGGGAGGAGATGGACCTCGATTCCAGAGCCGTGGTTACGAACATGCGGCACAGGAAGGCACTGGAGAATACCCTGGCATCCCTGGAGAGGGCCGGGAAGCAGCTGGATGCGGCCCAACCCCAGGGGGACTTGCTCGCAGCGGACCTTCGCCATGCACTGCGCGCCGTCGGGGAGATTTTAGGAGAAACCACACCCGAAGAGATCCTCCAGGGGATTTTTGACACCTTTTGCATCGGGAAGTGAGTGTTGAGGCTCGGGCGATGATGGACGACTCCAGGACGTACGACGTGATCGTTGTGGGTGCGGGGCATGCCGGCTGCGAAGCCGCGCTGGCAACCGCTCGCCTCGGTTTTTCCACGCTGGTCCTCACGGCCAACCTGAACAACGTGGCACAGATGTCCTGCAATCCCGCCATCGGCGGCCTTGCCAAGGGACAGCTCGTTCGGGAGATCGATGCGCTCGGCGGCGAGATGGCCCGCTGCATCGATCAGACAGGGATCCAATTCCGCCTCCTGAACCGAAGGAAAGGCCCCGCTGTCCGCTCTTCCAGGGCACAGGCGGACAGCAGCCAGTACATTCAGTATATGAGACGTGCGCTGGAAGCCCAGGAAAGGCTGCACATGAAGCAGACCATCGTGGAGAACATCCTGGTGGAGAAGGAACACGTGTGCGGGGTGAGCGACCAGTTCGGTGCGCGTTATCCTGCACGCGCCGTGATCATCACCACCGGAACCTTTCTTCGCGGTCTGATGCATGTGGGCCTGACCTCCCAGGAAGGGGGCAGGGCAGGGGATGTCACGGTCAAAGGGTTGTCCGACAGCTTGACGTCCCTCGGCCTGGAACTCGGGCGGCTGAAGACCGGGACCACGCCGCGGCTCGACGGCAAGACCATTGATTTTCAGGGGCTCGAAATCCAGAACGGGGACGAGAATCCCAGGCCCTTTTCTCACTGGACCCCGAGGATCGACAGGGAACAGGTTCCCTGTTACATCACCCACACGAATGAAGAGACCCATGAGGCGATTCGCTCCGGCCTGGACCGCTCGCCCCTTTTCACCGGTGTGATCCAGGGCATTGGCCCGCGTTACTGTCCGAGCATTGAGGACAAGGTGGTCCGGTTTCCCGAGAAAGACCGGCATCAGGTCTTCCTGGAACCCGAGGGGATGGAAACCTGCGAATTCTATCCCAACGGGGTTTCCACCAGCCTCCCCCTGGACGTACAGATCCGGTTTTTGCGCACGATCCCGGGGCTGGAAAGGGTGGAGGTGATGCGTCCCGGCTATGCGGTTGAGTATGATTTTGCCTTTCCCACCCAGCTGCAGCCTTCCCTGGAGACCAAGAAGGTGGGGAACCTGTTCCTGGCCGGACAGATCAACGGGTCCTCCGGGTACGAGGAGGCCGCGGCCCAGGGACTCATGGCCGGTATCAACGCTGCCAACAAGCTCCAGGGGGAGCCGGCCCTGATTCTCGACCGATCCGAGGCCTACATCGGGGTTCTCATCGACGATCTTGTGTCGCAAGGGACCGAAGAGCCTTATCGTATGTTTACATCCCGTGCGGAATATCGACTTCTCCTGCGGGAGGACAACGCGGATCTGCGTCTCTGCGAAAAGGGCTACCGGGCCGGGCTCCTTGCCCGGGAGCATTTCGTGCGCTGCGAGAGGAAGAATAAGGATATTGAAACGCTCATGGCCATGTTGTGCGGGAAGAGGCTGAATCCCGACAGGGCTACCCTGCAAACGTTGAAGGAGATGGGCCTGGAGCCGATCCGGCAGCCCACGGATCTAAGGAAACTTTTCCGCAGGCCGCAGGTGGACACCTCCCACCTGGCCGGATTCGGGATACCGGTGGACGCTTTTGAGGCGCATGTCTGGGAAGAGGTGGGGATTCAAATCAAGTACGAGAACTACATCCAGCGGGAGATGGAGGAGGTGGAACGGTTTCGCAAGTACGAACACTTCCTTCTCCATCTCCCGCTGGATGTAGTTCT
>CAZSUQ010000180.1:0-8589 GCA_964609935.1 uncultured Thermodesulfobacteriota bacterium
TCCGCTGCCGGTGATCGTGTTGTTCCTGATTACGGCATTTGTATCCGCGCCCATGATATTGAAGGGCAACGGCATGGAAAGAAACTCATTGTTCCGGATGATGGGAGCCTCCGGGCAGGAAGAAATGAACATCCCGTAGCTCGACGTGTTGAACACGTTCTTCTCTATGACGGATGTGCCGTTGTTGCGGAGCATGACACCACTGTAAGTGGGCGACTTCAGGGTATTGTAACAAACGTGCATGCTCACGCCATCAATCCAGATCGCAGAATGCGATGTAACGTTCGTTTCTTCCCCTATCTTGAATCCCGACACCTTGCTCCCCTCTGCGCCCATGATCGTGGCGGTATGGGAATAGAAGCCGGACGCTCCATGGCCCACGATGAGCGTGGGTGTGGGCCCGTCCCCCTTGTTGGGTATGTCGCCGGTGAGCACCTGCCCGGACTGCAGCGCGAGGGGAAAGGTCTCCCCGAGTGCCGTGTCATAGGTGCCCGGCAGGACCTTGACGGTCTTGTTCGCGCCCGCAACGCTCAAGGCGTGGGTGATTGTCTTGAAGGGCGCGTCCTGGGTGCCTGGATTCGTATCGCTGCCTGAGGAGGCATCCACCCAGCAATCCGGTCGATTGGCACCGGCCAGAATGGGCGGGATGAAGTCGAGCATGTCGGAAGAAGCCGGCTGGAATCCTGTCCAGATGCTTGTTATGAGCAGAACCATCATTCCCAAGAGAATTTTTCGTATGAGCATTCTCACCCTCCACCATTGGGATGTGTTGCCGTTGCATTGCCAATTTGTTTTTCCTGCGGACAGGAGCAGTATAGAAAAGGGAAACGCTATGATGCAAACAGCTCATTTGGAGGGCGCCTCAGAGACACAACAAGTCGTTCGATCCGAATCGTCCGAAGATCTGTCTGAGATTTGACTTGCGTCCACAAAACCCCAAAACTGTCCGGGTGTCTACCATAGAAAAAAAAGGGAACAGGCAAGAAAGAAAGGAAAGAGTCCTGATTCTGATGGCCGGATTTCTTTTGCGGAATGAAAGGGCAGCGTTCATGAGGAGATTTCATGGGCTTGTTCTGGCCCTGGCACTCATCCTTCCGGCCGGCTGCAACAAGGATTCCATCGAGTGGGAGACCACAGGACATGCGCCTGCTGTTCAGGGCGAGGAGCCCGTGCCTGCTCCCGAGGCCTTTCTCCGAACCGGTCCCATCGGGCAGGGCCGGTACGTTCTCCCCAACGGGAGGGCTGTCTCGCCTGCGGGCGACTGGATCACCGTGAATCGCTTTCCCATTGACGTGGAGGTGAGCCCGGACGGCCGTTTTGCCGTGGTGGCCTCCACCACCCGTCCTCGAATGACCCTGGTGGACACGGATGCAATGACCGTCCAGCAGGTGGAGCGCCCCTTCAATACCTTTTACGGCACTATCTTCAACTCGGCCGGGGATCGGTTCTGGGTCCCGGGCGGGGGAGCGAACAAGGTCTATGAATACGAACTCGTTGGAGGCGCTGCAATACCGGGCCGCGAGATCCCTGTACAGGGATACCCTGCAGGCATCGCCCTCTCGGCCGACGAGGAGACCCTCCTCATTGCCTGCAACCTGGGCAAGCTGCTCAGGATGATCGACCTGGCATCAGGCCTGGAGGTGGGATTCATCCCCACCGGGCTCTACCCCTACGATGTGAAGGTGCATCCCTCCGGCACCCTTGCCTACGTGTCCAACTGGGGCGCCTCTTCGGTCAGTGTCCTGGACCTGGTGAATCTCAGCGAAACCCATCGAATCGAGGTGGGGAAGAACCCTGAAGGCATGGCACTGTCTCAGGACGGCAGCCGACTCTTTGTCACGAACTCGGATTCGGACACGTTGTCCGTCATTCGAACGGACACGCACGAGGTGGCGGCCACGTACGACCTCCACGACGATTCCATCCGCACCAACGGCGCTTCCCCCTGCTCGGTTGTAGTGGGTCCCGAAGATGAGCGCATCTACGTGGCGTGTTCGGGATACAATGCGGTCTTTGTGGTGGAAACCTCCACCGGAGCCATCCTGGGAAGGATCCCCACGGGCTGGTATCCAAGCGACATCGCTCTGGACCCGATCGGGAACAGGCTCTACGTAACGAGCGGAAAGGGGGTAGGATCCTGGAGCGGAAGCAACGGCTGGCCGGGTGTCTTGAGTTCCGTGGCTGTTCCGGACGACGAGGAACTGATCGCACACACAACCGCCACGGACCAGAACCATCTCTGGTCCGACAATTTCTACCAGCAGACAACCATTTCTTCACCCGTGCCGGACCGCTGGGGACAGCCCTCCAGGCAGATCAAGCACGTGATCTTCGTGCTCAAGGAAAACAAGACCTATGACCAGCTCCTCGGCGACCTGGAAGGAACCGAGGCCGACCCGGCGCACCTCGTCTTCGGCGAGGCGGTCACACCCAACCTCCACGCCCTGGCGAGAGCGTTCTCGAACTGTGACAATTTCTACGTGGAAGGGGACACCAGCATCCTGGGCCATTTCTGGGGGACAGCGGCCCTGTGCAACGACTACGCAGAGAAGACCTGGCTGGCTGGCGGGCGCTACCCCCTGTCCACCATCGAGGAGGCGGCAAAGCCTGAGGGAAAAAAATACATCTTCAACCACTGCCTCGACAACGGGGTGGAGTTCCGCAATTACGGCCAGTTCGTGGGGGTCATCGATCACCTCGACCGGCTCGCCCCTTACATCGACTTCAAGTACGGCTTCTGGAACATGCTCCACTCGGACGAGACCAAGGTGGACGAGATCATCCGCGAGATCGAGCTCGGGATCTTCCCGCCTTTCGTCTATATCGTGCTCCCCAATGATCACACCTACGGGACGAGCGAGGGAACACCCACCCCCAGGTGGATGGTGGCGGACAACGACGCGGGCCTGGGCAAGCTGGTGGACTACATCAGCCACAGCCCTTACTGGAAAGAGACGGCCATCTTTGTCACCCAGGACGACCCCCAGTCCGGAACGGATCACATCGACCCTCACCGGACCGTCTCCCTGGTGATCAGCCCTTGGGCCAAGCGGGACCACAACTCGTCCGTTCTGTACACCATGTCCAGCATCTGGCGCACCATCGAGCTGATCCTGGGCCTGCCGCCCCTGAGCAACTTCGACCGGTACGCTGCTCCCATGTTCGACTGCTTCACCATGGAGCCGGACTTCACGCCCTACACCGCCATACCCAACCCCATCCCCTACGAGGAAAACGAGGCCGGACTCCCCTTCCAGGACTACTGTAACCGCGCCAACTGGAGCCTTCCGGATCAGGTGGGCCGCCTTGGAGAGGTCCTCTGGGCAACGGAGAGACCGGGCGAACCCTTCCCCTATGAATACTCCGTGGACAGGGAAGAGGAATCAGAGGAGGAGGAAGAAGAGGCCCTGGAGGCCCGGCAGGCCATGGAAAGGCTTTCGAAGTGGCTCGATGACCGGCAGAAGTCGCCAAGCCCCTGAGGCCCTCCCCTCTACCAGAATTTGAGCGGGAAGCGGAAGCCCATGGAAGTGACATTCGCTGCCCGAAAATTCTTTCCCGGAATCCAGCTCTGATTCCGATAGCCCCCGTAGACCTGGAGCGGTATACCCATACGGAACAGGCTGATCGTGGCCGTCATGGTGAGGATGTTCTTGTACCCGGGTTGCCAGATCTCTTCTTTATCATCCCACTCCCACCACGAACCGGAGTAAGGCGTCTGCCAGTCGCTTTGCCCTAATCGGGTGTGTGTGTAGCGGAAGCTGAGCGTGAGAAGCGGAGGGAACTCCTCTGCATTCTCCAGACTCTGGCTGCTCAGCCAGGTGGCCCATGTGGGTCCCTTGAGGGGCACCACGTCGATCTGTCCCGACACCCCGGTGAAATCACCGGGATCGATCTTGTAGGTGGGCGCCCCGACTTCCTTCACTTCATCCTGGAGAATCACCGGGTGCTTGATGCCCTGCGCCGCTTGATACTCATGCGCCAGGAAGATTTCGTGGAAGACGTCCACGCCCAGTGTGATCCGGTCATCCAGAGACCTGAAGGTATAGTCTGCTGAAAGGTGAAACCCGATCTCCCCCTGAAAGTGCAGGCTCCAGGTGCTCGTTCCCGCGGAAAGGACCTCCTCGTGGTCAGGACCCGCGCCTGTGGGAATCACCCCGTACATGGTCAGTGCCGCGGCCAGGCCCTGCCTGTCGAACCAGGGGGAAATCCAGTCGGTGAAGCGAAGGCGCGTAGCCAGAACGATGTCGGAGAGGACCCCTTCGTTGCCCTTCCATTTCACGATGGCGGGCTGTCCGTATTTATCGGCCCACTCCCAGAACATCCCCACGTCTTCAAAAACACCCCACTCGGCGGTGTCATCCCCGGGTGCCCACTCGAATTTGGGATCCACCTCGGTCTTCAGTATCACGGGGAGGCCGATCACCAAGGTCCAGTTGTCCAGAATACCGTATTGCAGAAGGCTCACCAGAACATCATGGCTTGCCTCAACCGGAACATGAAGAACGCCCAGTTTCTCGCCGGTGGTGATCTCGTAACGATCCATGGGATCCACGATCGGGCCAAGCGTCCCATCCTTTTTCCAGGAATTCTTGACCTCGGCATGGAAGTAACTCTCCTCGACCATGAAGGTTCCCTTGGGCAACGTCTCGGTGAACCCGGCGAAGACGTTCACGGGGCATAAAGCTACTCCAAGCAGGACAAAACACCAGGTGAGAATCCTCATGGCCCCACCCCCTTCCCGATCCTTGCACCGAAATCGAGCGGACGGAAAGGCGCATCTGTGGCCGGGACCTCGCCCAACGCATACCAGAGCTTCAGGTCCTGGGGTGAAAACATGGTTGCATTCATGCTGTTCCGCTGGTCCTCGAGTTCCGGGTTCCGCATGATTCTCATGACGCTTTCCGGCCCCACGGGTCCTTCCTCGTAAACGGCTGCGATTTCCTCGCCCAGTTCGTAAAAGGTCCGGAGAGACCGGTAGTAGTAGGTGGTCCAGTAGCGCTGCGGTTTGAGAATACCCAGCAGGTTGAAGTCCTCGCTGTTGGCCCGGTAGTGCATGGCCATGTACACGTCGTCCGGTCCCTCGCTCGCCCACGGCCTGCCCCAGGGATCCAGTTCCCATGGGAGCGTGTCATCCGGGGAATACGCGAAAAAGCCCGGGTTGAACGCGTTGTCCAGGACATCGGGATCGATTTCCACCACGGACATGCTTCCTGTTGCATCGGCCAGGAGCACGTTCCAGCCATAGGTATGCTCTGCGTTGCGCAGGACCTCTTCTGCCTCCTCCACGGTGCTCTTGCTCTCCAGGATCTGCTTGAGAAGGAATCCAATGGGCGTGCCGCTGGTGATGAGCTTTGCATCCAGCAGATTCTTCAGCACCTGATCCGTGACCGGGTTGTCCCATGTGTCGGACAGGTTGAACATGCATGTGAGTCCGTCGCTGTTCATCCCTGAGGAGCCCCAGACGACGCCGGCGATCGCAACGGTCACATAGGGTTCTCCGACATCCGGCTTGTGGATGATCACGGCCGCGTTCTTGTGCGCGGTGTCGTTGTCCAGCCCGGTGAAAGAATGAGCCGCCAGAAGTTTTCCATCCGTTGTGGCGCTCCCCCGGAGGGCAAAGCCGATGCTCACGGGCTGGAGCCGTTCGTCCCTGGCCCCCTTGTTGGGGATTTCGTGTAATTCCTGTGGCGCCTTCTGTTCATCGCCCGCGGTCTTGAAGACGAATCGATCGGGGCGCATGACGTGGTAGTGGTCCGGACCGTGGCCCTGCACCAGGTCGTTGTCCGAAATACTGATCTGAACGGACACAACGCTGTCCGGAGGCAATTCCTCGGGAGGGGTGAAGATGACCTCCAGGTCCATGTCGTCTGTCCCCATGGCCGTTGCGGTGATGATGTCGCTCTGCGGGTCGAACACATACGTTCTCTTTTCCCACACGCCTTCATCCGACTCGTGGCCCAGGATGAGGCGAATCGATTCCTTTCTCACCGTCTGCGGGTCCGTGAAGAGAAAGCGCAACCTTACCCGGGTGGGAACCTCAACCAGCAGGGCATACGGATCGGGTTCATAGGGATTGATCTCGTTATGGACCACCCACACCCCGTCTCCATCCTCGTCGGACTCGAAAACCACGTTGCGGAACAAAGGGGCGTCTATGGTCCGGAGCACGAAGATGATGGAACGCAGGCCGAAAAGGGTGTCCAGAAAGGTGTTGAGGATCACGATATCGTCATACGTAAGCCCGCAACCCTGCGCGATCCCCTCCATCTCCCTTTTGTGTTCTTCCGGGATGTATTGCAGGAGGTTCTTTCCGCTGTCGAGTAACAACCTGTACCCAAACTGTCCATCCGCATATTCCGGTTTCTGGTATTCCTGGAGCACGCTTGCGATCTGCCACTGTTCGCTGTTGAGAAAGGGGATGATGCCTGCACTCAGGAAACGTCTGTAAAAGGAGCGAATATTACCGGCAAGGGCCTCGCCATGTTGCAACCCTCTCGTGAAAGCGTCGCCCTGAACCTCAAGGACCGTGAAACGAGCCGGCTCCTGAATGCCTTCTTCACTGCAGCCCTGGTGGAGGAGTGGCAGGAAAACGAACAGGCCTGCCAGAAGAAGGTTTCTGCGCTTGGGTAGGTGGAGCATAAGATCCTCCTGATCCGTAACCGTTCAGGCTCTGTTGACTCCATTCCCAGAAAACCATCTGCACGCGTCTGTACGGAGAAGCTCCGAATCAGAGAGTGATCAATGCCCTGTTCTCAATCGCATGGGAAACAGGCAGGGTGCGAAACGGCCCTGAAAGATAACGACATAGATGGTATCCGTCTCAAGGGCCGGAAGATGAGCGGGCGGATGAACGTGCATGAGGACTGAACCTGAAGTTGTGGCGTTTTTTCGTGGGAACGAATTCCGTCCGGCTTGTCTGGAAACAAAACGCTGGTTCATCAGAGAATATAGAGATGAGCTCTTCCCGAGTCAAGCAGGGGGCTGTCCTGCGTTTACGAATATCTTTGGATTCTAACCCACTACTCCACGGTCACCCACACAGGGCTGGACCAGGCCAGGTTTCCGTCCTCCTGCAGGATGCGCGCATAATACCAGGACGTACCGGAAGGAGGGTCCGGGTCCTCGGCGACAAGCTGCACGAAAGGGCCGGTCCCTTTCCTTGTCAGGAGCCTCTCCCCGTTCCGGATGATCTCAACACGTTCGATCTCGTCACAACCCACTGCCCGCAACGCCAGCGGAACAGGCCCTCTGGATGCCTCCCACATCACCTCGGAGCCCATGGGTGAGTCGGCCACACGAAAGTTCAGGATGATCTTTGGGCCTGATGTGCCGAAGGTGTGCCTTTTTCGGAACGCCTCCCACACGGCTTCACGCGTCAGCTCCCTGCTGTAGACCCCGAGCGTTCCCGTCACCCTGGCACCCACGCTCCTCCGGCCCGGGTGTCCGTCGTGCGTGTCCCCGGAGCCGATGATCCCCAGCTTGTATCCCCGGGCCAGGGCGTCGCGCACGAACGCCCCCTTCACCGGGTTGTAGATACAACCCCTTCCCCTGTAAACCTCCGACGTTCCGTGGATGGAGGAGATCTCCACCAGCCACTCCTTCGGTCCCGGGACCACATCCCAGTCGGTTGCAACGGGTCCGCCTCCCACGTGATGGGCCACGGTCATGGCCTGATGGTTTTCCAGGAGCTTCCACAACTCTTCAGGTGTGTCGCTCTCTTCGTCAATGGACCGGAAAACCGGACCGTTCCCGTTGCGATAGTAAACGTTCCGGTGCCCGTACTCCCAGTTCGTCCACTCGAACCCCACAAAGGTCACGAACCTGCCGGGCACACAGGCCTGGTTGGCCGCCCTCTTCAACCGTTCCCACACGTCACCCTTTACGGGTATGGTCCCGAAGTCGCTGTGGTCGGTCAGGGCCGCGATGTCCAACCCTGAAACATCTCGTGCGTAACGGTAGAAGTCCTCTGGCGTGCCCGTTCCGTCAGAGATACGCGAGTGTCCGTGAATGTCCCCGAAATAGAGGTTCAGCCCGGGCGTACCTGCCTGGCAGAGCATGACATTGCTGGTGCCCCTGAGTCCTGAAGGTCCCTCAACGTGGAAAAAGTAGATTCCCTCCACTTCAGCCGTGAACGAAAAAGAAAGCACCCGCACCCCCCCCTGTGCCTCTGTCGTGACCCTCCTTTCCGCGTCTGCCGTCTCCGGGTCGACCTTGCTCCTGTTGTGTGTCGCCATGAGCGCATAGGTCCCCGGGGGAGATTTGCTCCAGTTTCCCAGCATGTCCAGGGGCGCAACCCGCACCTCCACGGCCTGCCCCGGATTCACGATGGAGGGCGAGGAGACGGCCAGCTCGGACGGCCTCATGGCCTCTATGCGAATCGATGGCGGACTCTGGATGCAGGCCGAATGGCCGTCTCCGTCTGCGTCCACAAAGATCTGAAAGAGCTCTGCAGCCTCGGCAAACCTGTCCACCCGGGCCCTGTTTCCGTACCGGAAGGTGATCGTCTCCCCGGGTCGCATGGCACGCTCCCGGGAATAAACCAGGACCCGATTCATGGGCATCGAGACGGCATCGAGCGAGGGGTCGGAA
>CAZSUQ010000181.1:0-8567 GCA_964609935.1 uncultured Thermodesulfobacteriota bacterium
GTGGACAAAGGGTGCATAGTTGGTCGTCCCGTCTGCGTAAACAGCAATGTCCGAGCCGGTCGGGTGCAGGATTCTTCTGCCTCCGTCAAGCATGGCCCTTACAACAGGATACTTGGCCAGGGCCAGTCCGCACGCCCGGATGAAGAGGTGGAGATACGTCAGCTGGATTCCCTGATCCTGCTTGAAACGCTGGATGAAGTCATGCGCCTCCTCCATGTCCACCCAGAACACCCCGAACCCGTAAGCAGGCTCCACGCTCATGAATATATCGTTGACGAGCCTCCTGCCGGGGCCAAGCTTTTCTACCTGATTCCATTCAGACATGGGCGCTCCTTCCAACCCTGTGGTTGAACACGATGCAGGGGAAATAGAAATTCGTATATTATATTGAAAATTCTAGAAAAAAAAGGGCTTTTCGAAAAGGTCTTGACACGAAAAAAACCCCTGTGATAAGGATAGATATACCTCTAATAGAGTGTACTCTATTCAATGTACAGATCGTTTTTTTGCTTACGTTATAACCCTATTTCATCTTTTTGAAGGGAATCGAGCATGGCGCTGCGTGAAGCGATCCTGGGTCTTCTCTCAGAAGGACCAATGACAGGCTACGAGATCAAGCAGTTCTTCAGGAACGTGATCAAACACTTCTGGAACGTGAGCGACGGTCAGCTCTACCCGACCCTGAAGAAGATGAACACCGAAGAGATTATAAGCCTCCAGGTGATCCAGCAAGACAGCACGGCCAACAAGCACCTCTATTCCATCACCGAGAAAGGCCGCGAGCACTTCGGGAAATGGATCAGGGAGCCGGTGACAAAGTTCGAGGAGATGAAGGAGCCCTTTGTCCTCAAGGTCTTCTTCTTCGACAATCTTTCCCGTGATGAAATTCTGTGGCACCTGCGAAGCCAGCTCGATCTCCACAACAGGATCCTGGAGGAGTTCCGGGGTATTCGCGAGAACTATGAGGACAGGGTGACGGCCTTCCAGCGTATCATCGGGGACATCGGGGTGGTGTACGTGGAGGTGCGCATCCTGTGGATTGCCAGGATGATCGAACTGGCGGAAAAGGATCAGATCAACAAGAAGAACGCCCTGTACACCGAGGAGATGGTGGAGATCGGGAGAAAGTTTTTCGAAGAGATCTTTTCAGAGGAGCCTTCCAGGGAATTTCGGGAATGGGTGCGGAAGGTGGGGCCAACGACCTCAGGTTCCGGCCAACCTGCCTGAGACCTCGGGATTAAAAAAAAATATAGAAAAGGTTAAAGGAAAGCAGACCCAATCTGATAAAACGAAAAAGGAGGAAGAATCATGCCGGTGTTTCCCAGTGAAGAATGGGTCAAAGCATTGGAAGAGATCACGGTCAGCGACGAGGAATACAAGGTGGCGGGCGCGGACTGGGAAGGGGATGTGGTCATGATCATCGAGCCGGAGGCCGGGATGCTGGAGGAGCCCTTCTACTATTACTCCAAGCCGCATCACGGGGAGCTGTTGGAAGCGAAGCAGCTGAAGAGCCTGGATGAGAAGACAGCGGAGTACGTGATCTCAGGTCCCTATTCGGTCTGGAAGTCCATTGTGAAAAGGGAAGCGGACGCCATGCAGATGATGATGAAGGGCAAGATCCGCGTGAAGGGCGACATGCAGAAGCTTCTGAAGTATGCCAAATTCCAGCAGCTCGGGATGAAGGCGCTTCAGAAGGTGGAAACCACCTTCATCGATGAGATGTAGGAACACAAACGTTTCGTTTGTTCACGTTGCTGAAAGATGTCCGGGAGCTGCAGACGAGCGTCTTGTACAGCCTGGACAAGGGAGTGAAGCAGGTATGCAGCCATCAACGAAGAAAGGGGTCCTGGTCGATTCAATGCTTTTTTCGAGAAGAGCGGACGGCACCGTGGAGGTGGTGGGCAGCCGCTGCAGGAAGTGCGGACGCGTATACTTCCCCCTGAAGCGCGCTTGCCCTGACTGCATGGTCTGGGACGAAATGGATGAGGTTCCTCTCAGTAAAAAGGGAAAGCTGGTGAGTTATTCCGTGTCCCGGGACCCCCTGAGAGGCTTCCCCATCCCGTACGCCTTCGGTTATGTCATGCTTCCCGAGGGGATCATGCTCTATTCCCTCTTTACGGACTGCGAGCCCTATGAGGAAAAGCTGAAGATCGGCATGGACATGGAGATGCTGATCGACTTCATGCTGACCGACCGCTATGAAAACGACATCATCTGCTACAAGTTCAGGCCGTCGGAAGCCTCCTCCCAGCCTTGATCCGTAAAGTTTTCACGCCTCTGGTTCTCGAAGACCGGATCCTGTCAGAGGTTTCGAAGCACAACAGACAGGCGTTTTTCCATTTGCTGAAGTTTAAGAAGGAGACCATTCCATGAGAGAGGTTTGGATCGTCGGTGTGGGCATGACCCGTTTTGGAAAGCTTCCGGACTACGGTGTCCGGGAACTGGCAGAGGAGGCCGTCTTCAAGGCCCTGCATGACGCCGGTGCAAAACCCCTGGATATCGAGATCGCCTATTGCGGCACCGAGACCATGGCCCAGGACACGCCCATGCTGCCGGGGCAGATCGCCCTGGAACAGGTGGGGATCACGGGCATCCCCATCACCAATGTTTCCAACGCCTGCGGCAGCGGTTCCAATGCGGTGCGGGAGGCCTGGCTTGCGCTTCAGACCGGCCTCTACGATGTGGCGCTTGCCGTGGGTGTGGAGAAGCTCACCTCGCCCCATCCGGATCAGTTTCACATCCTGTCGCGCCTGGGCGGGGCCGATCTCATGCTCGAGGGGTCCATGGGCTTTTTCCCTCCCGGGGTCTTTTCCATGGCCGCCATCAAGCACATGGACCGATACGGCACCACCCGGGAGCAGATCGCACAGGTGGCGGTGAAGAACAGCCACAACGGGAGCCTGAATCCCAACGCCCACTTCCAGAAGGTGGTCACACTCGAGAAGGTCTTGAACTCCAGGCCCGTCTCCTACCCGTTGAATGTGCTGGACTGCTGCCCCATCAGCGATGGATGCGCCGCCGTGATCCTCTGCGGGGCCGACGTGGCGAAGCGATTCACCGGCACCCCGGTCCGGGTCCTGGCCGCGGCCCACAAGTCAGGCACGTACAAGGACGATCCCGAGTTGAACGCGGACACGACCCGGCGTTCCGCCAGGGAGGCGTACGAGATGGCGGGCGTGGGCCCGGAGGACATCCAGCTGGCAGAGGTTCACGACTGCTTCACCTTTGCGGAGATTCAACACTACGAGGATCTGGGTTTTTGCAAGATGGGGGAAGGGGGACGTTACGTGGAGGAGGGGCACGCGAACATCGGGGGCAAGGTGGCGGTGAACCCGAGCGGCGGACTCCTCGCAAAGGGTCATCCACTGGGCGCCACCGGGCCGGGGCAGGTCTACGAGGTGACCCAGCAGTTGAGGGGGCTTTGCGACAAGCGGCAGATTCCGAACGCACGGATCGGGATGACGCACAATGGAGGCGGGTTTCGCCACGGCGACACCGGGATCGTGGCCTGCTTCATCCTGGAGAAGATCTCCTGATGAGGAAATGAAGGAGGGTTGAAAGATGCCGGATATCTACATCAACGACTGGCCGCAGTTTTCACCGCACGACGAGAACCGCAGAAGCAACGTGCTGGAAGCCGCAAAGCTGATGGTCAACGCGGCCATGACCGCACCCAATGCCGGCGGCGTTCCACAGGTGGAGGCGCACATCGTCCACGGCTACAAGGAGCAGAAACAGCTGGCCAGGAAGATGGAGGAGATGGCCTCCTTGAACCCGGTCATGGACCGGATCTTCAAGTACGAAGCGGTCATGGTACGGGAGTCGGACTGCGTGATCCTCCTGGGGGATTTTCGGGCCGCGGAGACCCCCATGGACGCCAGATGCGGTGCCTGCGGAGGGAAGAATGACTGCTCCTTTCTCTATGAGAGGCGAAACACGTCTCTCGGGCAGATCGACATGACGCAGCCGAGAAAGGATGTGCTCGTGGACGGCCCGCTCTGCACGGTCCGGGTGGGGGATCTCGGCTTTGCCATGGGCTCGGCGCTCTTCCTGGGCCACAGGCTGATGGTGGACACCCGGCCCTTTGCCACGGTGGGCATGGCCGCCAAGCAGCTCGGCTACTGCCCTGATTCGCCCATCATCGTGGGCATCCTGGTGGCCGCTCTGGCCAAGAATCCCTACGTGGACATCAACACGGATTACCATCTCCACAACCAGGGCAAGCTCCTCGACTCGATACGGAAGCAGTATGCCCTGGCCCGCCAGACCGGGGCGGACTACCGGATCTCGGACCCGGGCTACGACCGGTGGCGGGAGCGGATCCAGGAGAAGAAGAAGAAAGAGAAAGAGGCACAAAAGGGATCGGACAAGGATCCCGAGAAGGAGTGAGTCATGGCAGTCTACGACGGACACAAGATGGCCCAGGAGGAACTCTTCGAGGTTGCCAAACTCTGTGCCCAGGCCGTCCTGAAGAGTCCGCAGGTGACCGGAAGGTTGAAGTTTCAGCTGGAGATCGTCACGGACGAGGACCTCGAGCCGATCATGAGCGCCTTGGCGGCCCTGGGGAGGGTCGATCTGTTCAACATGGCCAGTGCCATGTGCTGGACGAGGACCTACTACGAGGGAAAACCGCCGGTCCTGCTCCTCATCGGAGCCAATGCAAGGCACTCGGACCTGAACTGGAACTGCGGGGCCTGCGGTTTTGCCACGTGCGCCGAGTTCAACCGCTATGCAAAGGAGACGGAACCCGACCCGCTCCTCATGGGCGACGGTCCCACGTGCCACTGGCTCAACATGGATTATTCCGCTGCCTGCTCCTATGCCTGTGCCACGGCCTGGTATCACAACGTGACCAACCGCATCGAGATCGCCACGGGCATGGCCGCACGGCACATCGGGTACATGCCGGAGTGTAACTACGTGCTTGGCCTTCCCCTGGGGCCCTGCGAGGACCTGTACTGGTACAGCCGGTCCGCGTTTCAGGATTTCGTCAGTTACGACATGTATTTCATGAATTTCATGGAGGCCTTTCCCTCGCACTTTGCCGCCTTTTTCGGCAGCGGGAAGAACGAGATCAAGTGGAAGGACGACTGGTGGACCGGCCCCAAGTACCGGGGGCTGGAGCCCCCGCGGAACCCTTCCGTGGAGGAGGAGCTCCACAAAGAGGTGAGGGAAGAGATGGCCAAGGCAAAGGAGAAAAAGCTGGTGCTGGACAAGAAGCGGGAAGAAAAGGGGGGGTAGAATGGAAATCGCAGTGGACAGCCTGAAATGTATCGGTTGCAGGGCCTGTGAATACGCTTGCAGCTATCACCATGACGGTGACTGCTCCGCCATCGGCGCGAGTCTCATGCTGCACCGGGTGGAGAAGCGGAACTACTTCGGCATGATGATCAAAAGGGAGCGAAACCTGCTGCTCGCCAGGCCCGAAGGTGCGGAGACCGTTGAGCCGGGCGAACAGGTGGAGGGGGCGGGAGCGAGCAGCAAGCCGATTCTCATGCGTGCACCTTGTGATCGGTGCGAGGAAGAGGAGGCTCCCTTTTGCGTGAAGGCGTGCCCGGGCGGATGTCTCTCCATGGCAGAGGCGTGAAACAGGAACAGGAAAGAAAGAGAGCGGAAAATGGACCTGGAAAACGTTTACATGGGAAAGATCCTCGTGGTGGATCTCAACGAGGGGACGTGTGAAGAGACGGAACTGTCCGAGGAGATGGTGGAGGAGCACATCGGCGGGGCTGCCGTGAACCTGGCGCTCTACAAGGAGCACGCGGAGCGTGAACCCATTGTGATCGGCACAGGGCCGCTCACCGGGACCTTTGCGCCCAGCGGCTGCGCGGGCGTGGTGACCGGAAAGAGTCCCGTCACCGGAGCCCTCTGCCACGTGCCCCTGCTCTGGCAGACGGCCGTGGAACTGAAGTACAGCGGATTCGATTTCCTGGTGGTTCTGGGAAACGCCGAGAACCCCGTCCGGCTGTGGCTCCACGACGAGCTGGCCGAGCTGGCCGATGCCGGGGACCTGTGGGGCAAGGACGTCTGGCAGTCCGTGGACTGGCTTCGCCACGAGCACGGGGACGAGTACGTTCAGACCCTGTTGATCGGACCGGCAGGGGAGTCTGCGAGCCCGATCGCCCAGCTGTCCGAGAACTACTGGGGGAGCCTGGATGTCTTCGGCATGGGAGCCGCGTTTGGCGCCAAGAAGCTCAAGGCCGTGGCCCTGCGGGGCATGGGCACCCTGGAGGTGGCCGAGGGCTTTTTTGACCTCTGCACAGACGCACAGAACGAGATCCGCAAGGGGGAGATTTACGGGAAAAAGGGGATGATCCCTTTGCTGGAGGCTGCAGGCGCGGCCCGGGAGGACCTGGAACCCCTGGGCAAGACGGCTCATCGGAGTACCGCCTCCTTCAACAACGCCTATGCGCCTTACACCTTCCTCATGATGGAGGAAGAGGCGGACCTTCTTGTGGAATCCAAGAAGGATGAACCCGGACTGCTCCTCACGGATCCGGCAGGTGTGCTCTCCCTTCTCTTTCTCAAGGACGGGCTTCCTGCCGTGTTGCGCCGGATCAATCGTCTGGGATTGAATCCCGTTGCCTGCGCCTCCCTTCTGCAAAAGGAGGGCATCACCCAGGGCGGGGAAGCGGAAAAGAAGATCGGGGAACTGGCAGGCGCCTCCGTGGATCTGGATGCAGCAGGTGTCGAGAACGTGCACGGTGTTCCGCCATGGCCTCTGAACCTGACCGATGATGAGCGCCTGGCGCAATCCCTTGCCCTGTTCAGCCTCGCGGTTCCGCCGCGTCCGCTGGGCGGGACCCATGAAGACTTCTCCGCTTCCGGCGATGCGGACCAGAAGGCGAAGTGGTGGATGGAGCAGATGGCCGCCTGCTCCATCCTGGGCCTCTGCCCCCTTTCCTCGCTTCTTTCCCCTGTCTTTTCCTTTGCCGAGATGTCCAGGTGGTGTGCAGAGGCTGCCGGGTGGGAAACGCTTACCGAAGAGAAACTCCGGGACAGGAGTCGGCAACTCATTCA
This sequence comes from uncultured Thermodesulfobacteriota bacterium, assembly GCA_964609935.1. GTDB lineage: Bacteria > Desulfobacterota > DSWW01 > DSWW01 > DSWW01 > CAYTRL01. Next base: position 7,021 of record CAZSUQ010000181.1, read on the forward strand.
GGAAAGCGCTTCCCTTGAGGAACCTCGGGGATCGGTTCCCTCTGGCTGGGCTCTTGACGGACGGGACGATCTCTTGAGGAAACTGCAGCAAGCGTGAAGAGGCGGAAGACCTTGTCACTGACATCGGAACCGGCCGATCTGCACATCGGCGTCTACGTTGGAAAGGGTGCTTCCCACTCCTGGACCTGGTTCGCGGACTTCCTTGAAAACTACGCGTACAGCAAGGTGTCTTTCCTGGACGAGGCGCGATTTGCCCTCAAGGCCCACGAGCAGAACGTGCTCCTCGTGTCAGGAGGGGACACCTTTGCCGTGGCAAGGGCCCTGGGACCCGGTGGGGCCGAGGCGCTCCGGAGGTTCCTGGATCGCGGAGGCCTCTACATGGGTTCCTGTGCGGGCGCGTACCTTCCCCTGCACTCATCCAAGGAAGGCCTCCGGGACTTCAATTTCGTCCGGTCCCGGATCAACAACCTCACCCGGGACCTTCCTCCTGCCCACCGATTGCCCCTGAAGTTTTCGAACAAATATGGTTGTGCCTATATCTACCATCCGGTTCGAGAGACCGTGCGCGTGCGCATGACGGAGGATGTTCCTGTCTGGGGGGGCAGGGAGATCCGGGTCCCCCTCTACGGAGGGCCTCCCATGCAGCCTTCCGAGGACATCCTGCCAAGGGCGTATTACACGGGCTTTACGGATCAAACGCTTTATCTCACGGATCCGGAGATCGGCGAAAGGGTATACCTTGGAAAGGTTGCAGCCTGTGAGAAGCGGATCGGTGAGGGACGGATGGTCCTGCTCGGCCCACACTTCGAGCATCCCGGGTTTCCGGAGGGGAACGACATCATCCATCAGTGGATTCTGCAACACAGGGGGATGCAGGGCGCCTGCTTTGAAACAAGGCCCCGGAAGAAGAGAAGGAAGGAGGCCGGCCCCGTCCGTTTTCCAGCGGATCTCCTGCGCGACTTGAAGCTGGAGTTCAGCAACATGCGGATCCGGGCCAATGCCCTGGCACGCGAAAGCGTGAGCTGGCACATCGGGGCCAAGGTCTACGAACCCGAGAAGATCGCCCATTTCCTGGATGCGGTGTGGAAGAGGCTGAGCAGGATGCGTGCACTGACCGGACAGGGGGCGGAAAGCACGGAGGGAGAAGCGCTGCTGGAAAGAGCAGCCGACTGTCACAGGATGATCAAACACCTTGCCGCGCGGATTCAAAGGAAGGAAGAGAGCCAGGAGGAGGCCGAGAAACTGTTTGCCGTTCTCAGAGAGCTCGTCACGAACTTCCTTCAGGTCTACTTTTATCCGGAGGGTTCCGTGTACGAGGATGAATCCAGGGTAGGCGTCACGGGCGGTTCAAATGAACACGTCTGCACTTCTACGGTCACCGGCTGAGGGATTGCAGGGGAAAACAGGGAGGCCGGGTCGTGAGATGACGAGAAAAAAGGGTTGATGTAAATAAGAGGGGGAACGTGGCAGGGAACGGAACAAGGTGGACCATGATCATTCACGCGGAGCGGTGTGTGGGCTGTCACAGCTGTTCCGTGGCCTGCAAG
>CAZSUQ010000182.1:0-8546 GCA_964609935.1 uncultured Thermodesulfobacteriota bacterium
TTTTCATCGCTCATCCAGCCCTACCAGATGACGTTCACCATCCGCTGCCTGGAGGACTGCCACATGTTCAGGATTCCGCGGGCAAGGCTTCTTCAGGAGCAGGCCAGGCATCCCGTGTTGTACGAGAAGCTGAGACATCGTATTGCAAAATACGTTTTTCCGAACCTCGAAAAGGCCCTCGAACGTTTGCAGTCAACCTCTGAGGATGAGAGCTGGTACCCACAAGCCGAAGATCTGGACTCCCCGGAACCCAAGGATGGCGAGATCCTCTGATCCTTTTCCCTTCCGGAATCCTTCTCTGCCTCCGGTCGACATCGAGTTCGCCGAGAGGACCTGAACCAGGTCAAAGGAGATCGAATGGGCGCATACATCAAGAAACAGACGGAATATCTCGTGGTAGGGTCCGGGCCGGGGGGAGCTACGCTGGCCCTGCAGCTGGCCAAGGCGGGCAAAAAGGTCCTTCTCCTGGAAAAGGGCAAGGATGTTCGCGGGAAATGGTTTTACGGCACACATCTTGGTTGCATGCTCACCTGCGAAAAGGGCGGGTTCCTCATGACCGAGGAAGGTCTTCGGATCGTCTCCGGAACCATGACAGGTGGCTCCACGAACCTCTTCTGCGGATGTGCTTCGCCTCCACCGGAATGGCTGAAGAAGAAGTACAAGGTCAACCTGGACTCTCACATCAAGGAAACCGTGGAAGAGCTTGGCATCGCCCCCCTGCCGAGGCCCCTGTGGGGGCGTGCCACGCAACGCGTGCAGGAGGCCGCCGGAGAGCTGGGATACGAATGGGATCCTCAGCCGAAATTCATGAACGTGAGCAAGGGCGTTCCTTTTGACTGCGGATCGAAATGTATGCTGGGTTGCCGTTGCGGCGCAAAATGGACGGCCAACGAGTTCGTGGATGAAGCCGTCCGTAACGGTTGCGAACTCGTCACCGGGGCCACGGTCAAAGAGGTCTTGATCCGGAACGGTACAGCCCACGGTGCGGTTGCAACCCTGTCCGGAGGCGCTCAGCGCCTTCTCGTGGAGGCGCAAACCGTGATCCTTTCGGCAGGGGGGATCGGCACGCCCATCATCCTGCAGCACTCGGGGCTGTCCGATGCGGGACAGGGGATGACCATGGATACCACCTTCATCGTCTATGGTGAGAGCCGTGATGGAGGCATGTCTCTAGATCCCCCAATGGCCGTATCCTGGTGCGACGACGACAACGGTTACATGCTCAGCACGCTTCTGGACCCATGGTTGCTCTATTCCCTCAGCCGGGTTCTGAACGGCCCACGAAACCCCGTGCGCATGCTCCGTTACGGGAAGACCATGGGCCTGATGATCAAGCTGAAGGACGAGATCTCCGGCGGGATCAACATGGAGGGAAAGGTGTCCAAGCCCCTCACCCACCAGGACAGAGGACGTCTCAACCATGCCTCGAACCTGTGCCGAAAGATCCTGATTCAGGCGGGATGCCTCCCGGACTCCATCTTTCTGAGCCCGCAAATGGGAACCCATCCCAGCGGGACGGTACGCATCGGAGAGATGCTGGACACGCGGCTGGAAACCTCCATCAACAACCTGTTCGTGAGTGATGCAAGCTGCTTCCCGGAGGCGCTGGACCGCCCCACCGTGCTCACCATCATCGGGTTGTCCAAGCGTCTTGCCACGTACCTGCTTGATGAGGACAAGCCTGCAAGGAAGACCCGTCCCAAGGGCCCCGCCAAAAAGAAGGTGAAGAAGAAGGCTGCGCCCAGATCAAAGCCTCGCAGGAAACCCGGTGCGGAGTCGAGTGAAGAGCCACAAATAAAACCGGACGACAAGCCCGTGGAAGAAGCCGGCTGGAAGGCAAACAAGGCATGGCCGTGAAGGCCGGGCTCTCCAGCCGCTTTGACTCCAACTTGATTTGACCTGCCTTTCCGCATTCCCTATACTTCCGCTGTTTTCACGTCGGAACCCTTACGGCTGTTCCGGTCAAGGTTGCTGTTTCCCCATGCTGCAGAGTGATCCATCATGAACCGCTCATGGCTTCGAACCATCTTCAGCAGAAGGATGTCTGCGGTTCTGGTACTCGGCTTCTCCTCCGGGCTCCCCCTTCTTCTCATCGGCCAGACCCTGAAACTCTGGATGACGGAACTTGGGGTCGATCTCACCATCATCGGACTCTTCACCCTGGTGGGCCTCCCCTATCTTCTGAAGTTCCTCTGGTCCCCTCTCATGGACCTGTATGTTCCTCCCTTTCTGGGTCGACGGAGGGGCTGGATCCTCGTCTTCCAGCTCGTGCTCATACCGGCGATTGCCTGCATGGGACTGATCAATCCGTCGGTGTCACCCTGGAGCATGGCGTTCATGGCCTTTGTCGTTGCATTTCTGAGCGCCAGCCAGGACATCGCCATTGATGCCTACCGGCGGGATCTCCTCCCCGACCGTGAACTGGGTCTGGGCTCCGGACTCGCCATTACCGGTTACCGATTGGGCATGTACGTGGCTGCAGGACTGGCTCCCATCATGGCGGATCACATCCCGTGGAGGCTCGTATATTTCTTCATGGCCTCTGGCATGAGTGTGGGTGTGCTTGCCACGCTTCTTGCCCCGAACCCAGAGGGTGATGTGGCGCCTCCCACATCCATCAAAGAAGCGGTCATTCATCCTTTTGTGGATTATTTCAAGAGACAGAGCCCGTTCCTGATCCTCGCCTTTATCCTCCTTTACAAGATCGGGGATTCCATGGCGAGTGAGATGCTCTATCCCTTTTATTACAAGATGGGCTTCACAAAAACACAGATCGGGGCGCTGGCAAAATCCGTGGGCATCGGTGGCACCATCGTGGGGGGTCTGCTTGGTGGACTCCTGATGCTCAGGCTGGGTATCAATCGTTCCCTCTGGATCTTCGGTGCTCTACAGGCCGTTTCCACCTTGTGCTTCGCTTTCCTTGTTCAAGCCGGGAACCACATGCCTGCACTTGCCTCTGTCATTGCTTTTGAAGCCCTGACCAGCGGAATGGGAACATCCGCCTTTGTGGCCTTCATGGCAAGGCTCTGCAACAAGAGGTTCACAGCGACCCAGTACGCCCTTCTGACAAGCTTCATGGCCGTACCCCGTATCTTTTTGGGTGCATCAACAGGGCTCCTTGTGAAGGGAATCGGCTGGGAAGGCTTTTTTGTCTTCTGCACTCTTATTGCCGCCCCGGGCATGCTTCTCCTGATCAAGGTTGCCCCATGGAAAGGGAAGGAGGTCGCGGATTGAGCTGCACGTTTCTGGAACCTGCCGCGCCGCATCCCTTGAATCCTTGCCCGGGTTTGGATTAACCTGAATGATCGAGGGAAAGAATCCATGCTGTACGTCGAACCCATCTACCGGCCTCCGTCCGAAGCAGGCAGCCTGCTCATCCAGGCATCCATCGGCTGCTCGAGCGCTGCCAAGGGTCAGTGTTATTTTTGCGGATCCTGGGTCCTTGACCGGGCCCTGCCGGAGAAGAAGTTTCGTGTCCGAAAGGCCTCGGATGTGATCCAGGATCTCGACGAGGCGCACGAACACACCGGTCCCGGCGTTCGGCGGATCTTTCTGCTCGATTCCAATGCCCTGATCATGAAAACCGACGCACTGGAGCAAATCAGCCGGCACGCCCATGCACGATTCCCGAACCTTGAACGGGTCAGCGTCTATGCCTGCGCCAGGGACATCGAGCGCAAATCCCCTGATGACCTCAAACGCATCCGAAAGGCGGGCCTCTCCCTCCTCTACATAGGGCTCGAGAGCGGCAACGAAGAGGTGCTCAGGCTTCACAACAAAGGGGGCACGGCCGAAGAGACCGTGGAGGCCTGTCAGAAAGCTGTGGAGGCTGGATTCCAGCTTTCCATCACGGTTATTCTCGGACTCGGTGGAAAGAAGATGAGCCGCGAGCATGCCATGGATACGGGCCGCATCATCAGCAGGATCCAGCCGCACTACCTCGGCGCTCTCACGCTGATGGTCGTTCCCGGTACGCCGGTGGAATCATGGATCTCTGAAGGGAATTTTTCCCTGCTCTCCCAGGAGGAGATCATTGAGGAGTTGCGGCTTGTACTGGAACACACGGACGTGCAGCGCGACGTGGTCCTGCGCACCAACCACGCCTCCAACTACCTTCCCCTCCGGGGAACCCTTCCAGGTGACAGGGACCACCTTCTGAAGATCATCCGTGACGCTCAGGAAAACCGGACGCCTCTCCGGCCGGAACACCTTCGCGGCCTGTAGATGGACGAATGCCCGATTCTCTCCTTGTTGAAATCCCTTGATCCCCATACGTTCCGGCCACCGCTCACGTCTCCCAGGGATTTACTATTGTATTAATGGTAGTTCCTATGGTAAATTTCAATCGCTTCTCAACCTTCTCCACGCAAGACAAAAAATAGGGAGGGCGTTATGGCAGAAGAGAGGTTCCAGGTTAAACCCTTGGTCCCCCTGACCTTCATGTACAACTACCGCGTCGGGGCCTTCTTGGAAAAATACATTCAGGGTCTTTCCGAAAAGAAGATCCTCGGGGTCCGCTGCCCGGAGTGCAAGCGTGTCCTTCTTCCCCCGCGCTCCTCCTGCGGTTCCTGCTCGGCAAAGCCTGCGGAGTGGGTTGACGTGAAACCCGAGGGCGTTCTCGTGAACTTCACGGTTGCCCATGTGAACATTGAAAAGGGTGAGGTGAAGGACCTGGAAGCCCCCGAGATCATCGGGATGATCCGGCTGGAGGGAGCGGATTCTCTGCTGACGGCAAAGGTTCAGGGCGTCCCTCCGGATGCATGCGAGGCGGGCTTGCGCCTACGCGCCGTCTGGAAGGACCCGCCTGAAGGGACCCTTCTCGACCTGGACCACTTCGAACCGGTGGAATGATTCAAGGGAGCAGCCGTTTTCACCGGTGGCTGCGCCCCAAGGAAATGCCAGGATAAAGGAGCCAATGCGATGTTACGGAAGGTTGCAATCGTTGGGACAAAACAGACCCAGCATGTTTCGGAGAGCGAGGTTTCCCGCGAGCGGATGGTCTATGAACTCATGAAGTCGTTCTACACGGAGATGGGAATCACGCATGACCAGATTGGGACCTTTGTTCTCTGCAGCAACGATTTCCAGGACGGTCGTACCATCTCCGAGGTGTACATGATCCCCCGGATCGGGGCTCACATGTCGGATCAGACAAAGGTGGATTCGGACGGAGCCAATGCATTTCTCTACGCGCTCATGCGGATCCTTTCAGGGAACTACGACACCGCGATCGTGCTGGGATATGCCATGGGGGGGAGCGAGTTTCTCGGTCACTCCATTCTGAATCACACGCTCGACCCGATCTATGAGCGGCAACGGGGCCTGGTGAATGAAATCAGTGCCGGCGCCCTGCAGGCAAATGCGTACATGATGAAACACGGGATGACCGAGGAACAACTCGCACGAATCGCCGCCAAGAACCTGTCGAATGCCTCGAAGAATCCCTATGCACTGAGGAAGTTGCCCGATGTCACCGAACAGGACGTCCTCGCCTCGCGCCCCCTGTGCTCGCCCATCCGCGAACTTCACACCTACCCACCCACGGACGGCGCCTGCGTGCTCATGCTTGCCGAGGAAAAGAAGGCAAAGGAGCTTACGGACAGGCCTGTGTGGATCAAGGGCGTTGCAAACTGCCAGGAGACCTATTACCTGGGCGAAAGAGACCTGGCAAGCTCCGTGTCCCTGAAGATCGCGGCGGACAAGGCCTTTGGCATGGCCGGGATCAAGTCGCCCCGGGACGAAGTGAGCTTTGCCGAGCTCCATACGATTTTCGCATCCCAGGAACCCATCTTAGCAGAGGCCCTGGGACTCTATCCTGAAGGGAGCGGAGGCGAGGTGATCGATTCCGGGGACAGCGAGGTATCCGGAAGACTTCCTCTGAATCCCTCCGGCGGCCCCCTTGGCGCCAACCCCTTCACGGCCTGCGGCCTGATCCGGATCGCGGAGGCTGCCACACAGCTTCGCGGTGAAGCGGGAGAAAACCAGGTGCAGGATGCAAGGGTGGGCGTGGCGCACGGACAGGTCGGCCTCTGCGCTCAGCACAATGCGGTTTTTGTCCTGGGAACCTCTGAATAAGGAGACCGGAGCCATGAGAAACGTTGGAATCATATCGGTTGGGTACAACGGCCGTTTCGTGAGCAAACGGTCCGACATCAATATGCCCGAGATGCTTCAAACAGCCGTGGAAAACGCCCTGTCAAAGACGCGACTCAAGATGGAGGACATCGAAGCCATCGTGGAGGGGAACATGGCTCCCTTTGAGGGCGTCAACTACCCTCACCTCTGGTTCTCGGACCACATCGGCGCGGTGAACAAGCCCCTGCTCCGCATCTCCACAGGAGGGACCACGGGGATGAGCGCCTTTCACAGCGCCTATTATCACGTGGCGTCGGGTCTGTACGACACGGTCATGGTCATCGCCTGGGAAAAACACGACGAAGGAGATGCCCAGGTGGGGCTGGCTGGCATCGTCTTCCCGGAAATCTTCACCCTCTTCTCCTTTGGACCTCCCATGAGCGGTTCAGGGCCCGGCGGTGTGACCGGCGGCGGATCCACCGGCGGTGCCAGCTTCCAGGCCATGAGCTACCTTTCCAAGTGCGGGGGCGATGTGGAGCACATCGACATGATCGCCGCACAGGCACGCAGCAATGCGGCCCTTAACCCCTATGCACACCTCCAGGAACCGAATTGCACAAAAGAAGACATTGCCAAGACCCCCCTGGTCTCCTATCCGCTCCGATACGGACACACGTGCCCTACATCCTGCGGGGCATGCGTCATGATCCTCACCACGGAAGAAAAGGCCAAGAAAGCCGCTGATTCCGTGGCATGGGTCAATGCCGTGGCCACAGGGACCACGGATGCAACCACGGCAAACCTTGTGGAAGGGCAGATCACGGATCCTGCCGAGCAGGCCATGTGTGTCAGGATTGCTGAAAAGGCCTATGCCATGGCGGGCATCCAGGACCCCAAGAAGGATATCCAGGTGGCCGAGGTCTATGACGGGTTCGCCTTTCAGGAGCTCATGTGGCCCGAGCGCCTCGGTCTCATCGATGAGGGCACAGGCCCCCGGATGGTGGAATCAGGAGCGCTGGCTATTGACGGTGACATGCCCATCAATCCGTCCGGTGGCGTGGTTTCCACCAATGCCATCGGTGCATCAGCCATGGTTCGTGTGGCCGAGGCCGCCATGCAGGTCATGGGAACCGTGGAAGGCAAGCACCAGGTTCCCGGCAAGATCCACAACGCCCTGGCCCATGGATGGGGAGGCCTCTTCCAGTTCGTCACCCTGACCATTGTGGGGGACCAACCTGTGAATCACTGATCCTATCGCTCGTTCACTCGTTGGGACATGATAGAAGGAAGCAGGAAGGAGGAGAAGGAGCATGACTAAGGAAACAGAGGAAACCCGAATCGTCAACGATACCTGGGACATGGGCCTGTACAAGTGGAAGGTCGAGGCGGACGGTCTCAAGCTTTTGACCGATGGACTCAAGGACAAGAAGATCCTGGGGAAGAAGTGCGGCAAATGCGGTATGGTCTACGTCCCAGGCGTGAGCTACTGTCGCGTTTGCTTTATCGACATCCATGAAGTGGTGGAGGTGAAGCACACCGGAAAGGTAAACACCTTCACCGTGAACCTTGCCGACGTGCGGGGCAACCCACTGGATCCTCAGGTCATCGGCTGCTTCCAACTGGACGGATCCGATTCCTGGCTCATGGGCACCCTTGAGATCGACGACTGGAAAAAGGTCCACGTGGGAATGAGGGTGAAGGTTCGGTTCAGGGAGGAGACAACCGGGGAGCTGGCCGACATGGAGGCATGGGAGCCGTTGGAGAGCTGATCAGTGACGAAGGTTCGGCAGATTTCCGACAGCCCGGGACATTGCATTAATCATCGTTAAGGTGCGAATATAATTCTGGAAAATCGAATACTTGGAGTGCGTTTATCCCATCAGCTGAACTGCCGTGAAAACCTGACACGGACCTCCAGCGCGTTCCCCGATTCCCCTGATAGAACCTTCTTGTAGGAGGACTCGTACGCTCGCGCCAGGGTCAAGGCCTTGCGTTTGCCCAGGATCGGCCTGAGACGGCAGTATATGTGCAGCGGGTTCAGCTTGTGCTGCAATGCAACCTTGATCCTGGTTCTGCCTTTTTTCTTCTTCATTGTCTTCCCCCTGATTTGCACCTCTATTACAGCAACAACCGTGCCAAGAAAAAGACAACCTTAAGAGGGTTTTTCAGATTTCTTTTCAAGATCCTGGAACAGAAGATCAAATTTCATTTCTTGTTCGACCCCCAACGTTTAACCTCTGAAGAAGCCCTTCATCCCCTGACAGACAGGACGGTCAGCCTATGAATAAAATTCAACCCTATGACATGTTTGGGATAAGGAAAGTGACGGTATGTTTTCAGCCGGAGAGGCATGCCTTTGCCCGCAAGGGGCGCGAGCATGGTTTCTTGCTGCTTGCAGGTTACAGTTCCTGGTAGGCTTTTTTGAGGCGCTCGGCCATGATGGGCCAGGAGTACTCCTTCCGGATCAACTC
>CAZSUQ010000183.1:0-8508 GCA_964609935.1 uncultured Thermodesulfobacteriota bacterium
GGTGCCGGGCAGCACACCCCTTGGCACCGCCCATGGCAGCGATGTAGCCTTCACTTTCAACATGATCAACCATGCCGAAGCCGGGATCGGAGGATTCCACGGGCCCACAGAGGCCAACAGGGACATCGCAGACAAGTGGTCAAGGACCTTTGCGAATTTCGCCCGAACCGGCGATCCGAACAGGCCCGGTTCCGGACTGCCCGAATGGGAACCCTGGTCCAACGTTCCAGGGGAACCGAAGTCCATCCTGCTGGATGCGGACAGCCAGAACGGCCTGGACATACGGATGTCCACGTCGGAGCTTACACGGGAAGGGATAAGGGAGCGTATGGCCGCAGAGGTTCCTGAGCCTCTCTATTCCGAGGCAAAGGAATACCTGGGCTGGTAGACACCCTTGTCATAGGGCGAGTCCCTGCCACCATCCTTTCGAACCTTCCGCGCACCTGTTGTTAGCACCTTGTGTAAGGGACAAGGAATCATTAACCTAGATGCCTGAAAAAATGTTGAGCTGAAAGGAGCCTCTATGCCCCCTCCCCTTCCCCCTGTCACACTTCAAACGGATGACGTGCTGCACGGCTTCCGTGTCACACACATAACGCCCCTGCAGGCCCTGCAAACGGTTGCCTACCAGCTTACCCATGAGAAGAGCGGGGCAAGGCTCCTGCACCTTCACAACGGGGATCCGGAGAATCTCTTTGCTGTTGCTTTCCGCACACCGCCCCCCAACGATACCGGGCTGCCTCACATCCTCGAGCACACCGTCCTGTGCGGATCGAGGAAGTACCCGGTCAAGGATCCGTTCGTGGAACTTCTCAAGACAAGCCTGGCCACCTTCCTGAACGCCATGACCTACCCGGACAAAACGGTCTACCCGTGCGCCAGCATGAACGAAAAGGACTTCTTCAACCTGGCGGACGTCTACTGTGACGCCGTCTTCCATCCCCTGATCACAGAGGCCCACTTCAAGCAGGAGGGGCATCATTTCGACTTTGCAACCCCGGGCGACACGGAAAGCCCGCTCGTCATCAAGGGCATCGTCTACAATGAGATGAAGGGCGCTTACTCTGACCTGGACGGGACCATTGACAGAAAAACAAAACTCAGCATCTGCCCGGACAATGCCTACGGTCACGACTCGGGAGGAGACCCCGATCAAATTCCCTCGCTGACCTATGATCAGTTCGTCAACTTCCACAAAACCTACTATCATCCCTCCAACAGCCTGATCTTCATCTACGGGAACATCCCCACCGAACAGCACCTGGCGTTCCTTGACCGGATCTACCTTTCGGATTTCAGCAGGATCTCCATCGACACGACCATTGAAGCTCAACCGCGCTGGAACGGGCCGAAACAAGAAACCATCCCCTACCCCATCGGATCGGAAGAGGACCCGGAGGGAAAGGCGGCGGTGGTCCTCACCTACCTCACCTGCGACATCACGGATGCCATCCGCTCCCTTTCCATGTTCCTGCTGAGCGACTACCTTCTCGGCAATGCCGCTTCCCCCCTTCGAAAGGCATTGATCGACAGCAAGCTGGGCGAGGACCTCGTTCAGTCCGGCTACTTCAGCTACCAGAGGGATACCTTTTTCTGCGTGGGGCTTCGCGGGACGGAAGCCGAACACACGGACACCCTCTCAGGCCTGGTACAAGAGGTCTGCTCAGACCTTGTGCAAGAGGGCCTGGACAAGGGGAAGGTGGAGGCGAGTTTTCACCGTCTGGAAATCTCGTCCAGGGAAATCCAGCCCCGATACCCGCTCCTCCTGATGGACCGTGCCTACCGAACATGGCTCTACGACGCGGACCCGCTTCACATCCTCCAGCTGAACGAGCACCTGAAGGAGCTCCGGAGACGCTACGAGACAGAGGAGAACTTCCTCGAGGCTCAGCTGGAAGAAATGATCGTGAACAACCCGCATTACACGCTCTTGACCTTCACGCCGGACAGCGACTATGTAGCCGGCCGGGAGCGGGCCTTCCTCAAGCGGATGGAAGAACAGAAGGGAGAAATGAGCAAGGAAGAGCTGGAAGGCCTTGCGCTGGAGGCCGGGAAACTGGATGAGATGCAATCCGCCCCCAATACGCCGAAGGCGCTGGCCTCCCTCCCCAGGCTTTCCCTCTCTGATGTGCCGCCCGATCCTTTTGAACTGGACACCACGAAGGAAGTCGTGGCCGGCAGGCCGCTGCTGTTGACCGACATCTTTTCCAACGGCATGGGCTACCTCAACCTGGCCTTTGATCTGCGCGGCCTGGAAGACGACCTGGTGGACTTGCTGCCGCTGTTCGCCGATGCGCTGACCATGATGGGTGCGGCAGGCATGGACTACGCCGCCATGGCGGAACGTGAGGCAGCGCATACCGGGGGCGTGAACGCATCGGTGATCATGGGCGGGAGGACGGATCACCCCGAGTTTGTGCAGCCTCTGCTCATCCTTTCCGCAAAGGCCCTGGACGAAAAACTCCCCCGGATGCTGGACATTCTGTCGGACAGGTTTCTCCGGGGGGACCTGGCGGACCTGGGCCGGTTGAAGGATGTGGTCCTTCAGGGACGGGCCGCATGGCGCAGCGACATCGTTCCGAATGGAAATCACTATGCTTCCCTCTACGCTTCCCGACACCTCTCCCGAAGCGATGCCCTTGCCGAGCGGATCGGCGGAATCTCCCAGTTACGTACCTACGATGGATTCGTGAACACCTTCGACAAGGATCAGGAAGCGATCGTTGAAAAGCTCTTCCGCATACGTGATTTTCTGCTGGCAAGGGGAAGGGCTACCGCAAGCTTTGTTGGCGCAAGGGAGCAGCAAAAAAGGCTGACCCCGTGGCTCGAAGAGCTGCTGAGCGCGCTCAAGGATGAGGCCCCCGAAGACGAGCAGGTTGACTTCGAGCCCTCCATGGAAGCGCGCGAGGGGATCGCCGCACCTGCAGAGGTGGCCTTTGTGGCAACCGCGTTTCCGGCCATTCCTGCCGGTCATCCCGATGCGCCGGCACTCCTTCTTCTCGGGTTCCAATTGAGCTTCGGGTACCTCTGGAACGAGGTTCGGGTGAAACGGGGGGCTTACGGGGCACGGGCCGGATACGAACCCACCAGCGGATTGTTCCGCCTTGCCAGTTACCGGGACCCGTGCATTCGAGAGACACTTGAAACCTACGAGAGCGTCGTGTCCCATGTGCACAGTGAGATGGACCTTTCCCCGTCCACGCTGGAACAGGCCATCATCGGAACCATCAAGACGCTGGATCAACCCATTCGTCCGGGTCCGGCCGTGGGCCTTGCCCTCTCTCGACATCTCAGGAAGGAGACGCCGGAGTTCAGGAAACGCTTCCGCTCGCGCCTCCTTTCCCTCCAGGGCGAGGATTTTCGTCGTGTGGCAAAGGAAACCCTGGAACCGGCCTTTCGAACGGCTCCTGTCTGCGTACTATCCAGTCGGGAGAAACTCACCGAAGCGAACAAATCGCTCGGCAAGAAAGGTCTCTCCATCATTGACCTTTAGGATGTGAGGAGAACGTTCTATGGAAGGTGAGGACATCCTGACAACCGGCGACTTCGGGCAGTGTGTGAGATTCCACGGACATGTCTGCCCGGGGCTGGCCCTGGGGTACAGGGCAAGCAAGGCAGCCCTCGAAAGCCTGAAGGAACGCCGTGCCGAGGACGAGGAGATCGTCTCCATCGTGGAGACCGATGCCTGCGGGGTGGATGCCGTCCAGGTGCTCACCGGCTGCACCTTTGGAAAGGGAAACTTCTTTCACAAAGATCATGGGAAATTCGCCTTTACCTTTCTGAGCAGACAGTCCGAAGAGGGGGTTCGCATCACCGTGAAGCCCACGGCCCTTGATCCGAGCCCGAGGCATGGCGAGTTGTTGAAAAAGAGCCGAAAAGGGGAAGCAAGCCCGGAAGAACAAAAGGAACTCCGGGAACTCCACCTGAACCGGACCCGCGAGGTCCTGCAGAAACCCCTGGAGGAACTCTTTTCGGTGGAGACCGTGAAGATGCCTCTTCCGGAAAAAGCACGCATTGAACCGTCAAGGCCGTGCGTTCGCTGTGGAGAGTTCACCATGGGGTCCAAGCTCGAGGTGGTGGCCGGGGAAGAGGTCTGCAGGGGTTGCCTGGCTGCCGGCTCAACATGAAGGAGGGGAAATGCCTCAAGCATCCCGTACAGACAGCGGGTTCTTTTCCCGGATCCGCGCCCACTGGAAGGCCTGGACCGTCCTGCTGGTCTGTGTGCTCGTCGCCGCCTTTGTACTCGACTATGAGGTCCAGAAAAATTTCGCCGCGGTGGAACCGGGCAAGCTGTACCGATCCGGCCAGCCCAGAGAGAGGCAGCTGGAAAGCTGGATCAAGCAGTACAACCTGAAAGGAATCCTCTCTCTCCGCCACTCCATGCCCGCATACGAGAAAGAGCTCGCAGACCGCTACGGTGTGAAGGTTCACCGGATCACCTTCAGTGCAAAACGTGGGCTCACCGATCAGCAGTGGGAGAGCGCCAGGAAGATCTTGACCGACGAGAGCAATCAGCCGCTCCTCGTCCACTGCCGCAGCGGTGTGGACCGAACAGGCCTGCTGTCCGCGTTCTACCGGATCGAGGAACAGGGCTGGCCTCTTCAGAAGGCCTTCCGCGAGATGATCCTTCAATACCATATCCCCTTTCAATATCCCGTTATCCAGCAACAGCTCCGGGAACGGTTCCAGGAGAAACAGCAGCACCGGGAAGCTCCTGACTTGCTGACAGAAAGCCCGTAAGTAACAGACGGGCGTTTTCCCGCAGCCTGATGAAAAGGAGAGCCTGCCATGGCCTACAAGGTGGATAGGAGGGATATTCACTTCAACCTGTTCGAGATGCTGGATGTGGAAAAGCTGTCCGCGTTCGAGGCTTTCAGGGATTTCACGGCGGACGACTACAGAATGATCCTTTCCGAGGCGGAAAAGCTGGCCGTGAACGTGATCGCGCCCACCCTCATGGTTACGGATCGCGAGGGCGCCGGGTTCGTGGACGGAAAGGTCGTGGTTCCGGAGGCCGTTCGGGAAGCCTTCCACAAGTACAATGAAGGCGGCTGGGGTGCCCTGAACGCCTCCCCGACGTTTGGCGGCCAGGGGCTCCCCGGATGCCTGGCGGTGGCGGTCATGGACCTGTGCTGCGCGGCGAACACCGGCTTCGGCCTGTACCAGGGGCTGACCAGCGCCACGGCGCACATGATCGAGGAAGAGGGAAGCGACGACCTGAAGGCAACCTACTGCGAAAAGATGTACACCGGAACGTGGGCAGGGGTGATGGTTCTCACCGAACCCCAGGCAGGCAGCGCCGTGGGAGACATCAAGACCATCGCCCGGCGCGACGGCGACACCTACCTCCTCACCGGAAACAAGATCTTCATCTCCGGAGGGGATCACGATCTCACGGACAACATCGTCCACGTGCTTCTGGGCAGGCTCGAGGATGCCCCGCCCGGCATCAAGGGCCTGAGCCTCTTCCTGGCGCCCAAGTACCTGGTCAACGAAGACGGAAGCCTGGGGGCATTCAACCACATCACGGCCACGGGTGTGGAGGAGAAGATGGGCCTCCACTCTTCGGCAACCTGCGCCCTCTCTTACGGGGAGGACGGTCCATGCCGGGCCTGGCTCATCGGGGAGGAGAACCAGGGCATTCAGATCATGTTCCGGCTGATGAACCACGCCCGCATCGGCGCAGGGCTGCAAGGCGTCTCCCAGGCATCTGCCGCGTACCAGCTGGCCCTCGACTATGCAAGGGAAAGGATTCAGGGGGTCCGCGTGGAGGACTTCAGGGAACCCGCCGCCCCCAGGATCCCCATTCTGGAGCATCCCGACATTCGCCGTATGCTCCTCACCCAGAAGGCCATCGTGGAGGCCACGCGAAGCCTGGTCTACACGTGCTCCTTCTGGCTCGACAAGTCGCGCAACACCGAGGACGAGGAAGAGAGAAGCCATTACAGCATGCTTGCCGATCTCCTCACGCCGGTCTGCAAGGCCTATGCAACGGAAAAGGGCTTTGAGTCCACGTGCCTTTCGCTTCAGGTTCACGGCGGATACGGATACTGCGAGGAGTACGGGGTATCTGTTCTGGTCCGCGATGCCAAGATCGGCACCATCTACGAAGGCACCACGGGCATTCAGGCCCTCGACCTGTTGGGCCGCAAGGTCTCCATGCAGTCGGGTGCACTCTTTTTGTCTTTTATCAACATGTTGAACGGGTTCGTGGAAAAACACGCGGATCACCCGGAACTCGGAACGTGCGTGGACCTGTTCCGCGAGGGCAAGGACGCGCTGGCCCAGACCACCATGACCCTGGGCACCAAGGGCATGGGGGGTGAACTCCACTATCCGGTTCTGTACGCCACACCTTACCTGTTCATGTTCGGACACGTGGCCTGCGCCTACTTCATCCTCAACCAGGCGCTTGTGGCCTACGAGAAGCTGCAGGCCCTGTACGAGGAAAAAGGCGCCCGGGACGAAGCTTCGAAAAGGCAGCTCGTCCTCGACCACGCCGACGCCGGGTTCTACTTCAACAAGATCCAGACAGCCAAGTTCTTTGTCACGAACATCCTGCCCGGCGTCCACGGCATCGCCAGGGCCGTGGAGTCTGAAGATGTAAGCCCCCTGAACGCTGTTTTCTGAAGAAGGGAAAATAGACGAGCAGGGCCTTCCTGCAATCGAACGCACCGGGGAGAAGGGAGCATGCGGAAGCTTTCAAAGAAATTCCTTGCCATCACATGGGCACTACTGTTCGTCTTCGTGCCCGTCTTTGCCCAGGCAGGTCCTTCACAGGAAATGTACTCGCAGGCCCTCAAGCTTTCCAGCCGCGGTGCCCATGCCGAAGCCGTGCAAAAGCTCTGGGACCTTGTTCAATCCTTTCCGCAGGATCCCCTGGTGGACGACGCCCTCTTTCAGATCGGATCTCTCAACGAGCGGTTCATCGGGAATTTTGACGAGGCCGTGAAGGCGTACACGTTGCTCCAGGAAAGATTCCCGAACAGCAAGCCCGCCTTGCGGGCCCGGACAAGACTTTCCCGGCTCGAGAAGAAGCGCCAGACCGGAGACGAACCGCTCAGGATCTTCAAGCAGATCCTGAACCAGTATGCCAGCATCGGCAGCGAGGAATCCCTTGCAAGGGCCCGGAAGCTCTATCAGGAGTTTCCCTCCTTCAGCGAGAGGGATCATGTGCTCTTCTGGATCGCCGAGGAGGAGTTCCGTCAGAGGGATTATGAGAAAGCCCTGGAAGATTACAAGCTCCTGCTCCGGGATTACCCGAAGAGCAAGTGGAGTTCCTTTGCAACGAGCAAGATGGGGAGGACCTACGTGGAGCTTCGCGAATTCGAAGCGGCCGTCACCGCCTTCGAACGGCTCATTGAGTACGAGTCGCTTCACCCGGGAGCCAGGGAGACCTCGGAGGAAGAAATCAAAACGGTTGCCCTGTTTCAACGGTTTCAGCGGCTCAACATCCTGTGTCTGGTCATCATCTGTGCCGCCTTGCTCATCTGGCTGCCGGGGATCCGCTGGAGGGCCCTTTCGGCACAGAACGTGAAAGGCGCCCTCGTGGATGCGGGCATCCTTTCCGGAATCTTCCTTGCAGGCGCCCTTCTCATCTCGAGCAAGCCCATGTTTTATGCATCCACGCTGATCGTTACATGGGTGGCCGTGGCCACAGCCGGCCTGCTCAATCACCTGTTCCACAGCACCCGGACCCTCTCCATGGCCGGAAGGATTCTGACAACGGTGGGGGCAATGATTGCCGTCACGGCGATCATCTACGCGGTCTACTACCGGATGGACATGGTGAACCTGCTTTACCACTCGATTCAATATTCCATGGAGCATAGCAAATGATCAAAACGAGAAAAGGAAAGATTCTCAAGGTCAAGCTCGGCGTGAACCCGAACTCGAGCTCCCTTGGAACGGATATCCTCTTCCTGATGATCGGCACGCCGCTGCTGGCCGTCCTGGTCTTCACCCTTTCCACCTTCCTGCGCACCTCCAGGCGAAAAAAACAAGATGCGGAAAGAAAAGATCCTCACATACAGGTATGAACCTTTCGGCGGCATCCTTCACCTGTCACGGCCTGCCTCCCTGGTATGGGTGGACAAGGATTACATGAGGAGCCTCGGTTATGAGGATTCTCCCCTCTGGGACCTAGACACGCCTCTCCTGAGCGCGCCCACAGAGGTTCACCTGTCCGTAACGAGACAGTGCAGCGCCGGCTGCACGGGATGTTACGTGGATTCCTACCGGCCCGGAACCCGGCCCGACCTGGAGGCCGGAGAGCTGGGCTTGAGCGGAATGAAGCGGATCGTGGACACCCTGGCCGAGGCAAGGGTGTTTCATCTGGCCCTGGGCGGAGGAGAAAGCATCGAGATGCCGTGGTTCTTCGAGCTGGCGGATTACGTTCGGAACAAGAGGATCGTACCGAACCTGACCACCAACGGGTTCTTCATCAACGAGCAGAACGCCCATCTGTGTCGTCTCTTCGGGCAGATCAATGTGAGCCTGGACGGAACA
>CAZSUQ010000184.1:0-8469 GCA_964609935.1 uncultured Thermodesulfobacteriota bacterium
GAAGAGCTTTCTTCGGTGAAAGGGAGGTTGCCTTGGGCTCCCTCGCTGGAGGTGTGGGGCTTCCCAAAAACACCGCACGTGCTCCAGTGGATGAAACGCTTCAGGTCCTCCTGTTCAACCGCAAGGTCGAGAAGGTGATTCGTTCCCTGGATGTTCACCTTCTCCAGAATGTCCATGGGCGCGGAATAGTCGTACAGGGATGCCGTGTGAAAGATATGGGTGACAGGCTCCTTGAACAGGCCTTTCACGCTTTCCGCGTTCGTCAGATCGGTCGGGATCACCTCGCAGTTCGGGTGGGAGAAGTCGAGCCCGATGTTTTCAAAGATCATCTTCGTCTTCGGGTGGTCAAAGGCCCTGCCGATGTCGGTTGCGATCACCTTCTGGTTCTCCTGGAGCAGCTTCTTGACAAGGTGGGAACCTGAGAATCCGCAGGCACCGGTTACGAGGTTCGTTCGTTTTTCCATCTCACAAGACCTCCTGTCAGCGTGTCCAAAACGGTTTCTGTGAGCACAGGCGTACGATTGATCCTTTGCAACATCCGGGGTTACCCGATCTTCACCCGTGTTGCGCGAACAATGGATCTCGCCTCTTCCATGAGCCGGGCCGCCTCTTTGTCTCCCCTGCGGTTCTCCTGTTCCAGCCTGTTGAGGATATCGTAAAAGGCGTTCCAGGCCTTCTTTTCCTCTTCATAGAGGCGGCGGATCCAGTCCGGGTCCTTGCGCGCCTTGTTGATCAGGGGGAGCAACCTGTCCGCTCCCTGCTCTAGAAGGACATCCCCGCGAACGCCTGAAGCATTCTTCCCGTTTTCCCCCAGATGAAGGACCTTCCATGCAAGAGAGAGGAGTGCTGTGGCAAAGGGCAGGGACAGGATGAAGCAGCCTGTGAAGGGGTCCAGGGATGACCGGATCTCCCGCAGGGGCCAGGGGAGAGACGCTGCATAGTGGGAAAAGAGCAGCATCCGCTCGTAATCCCCCACAAGCTTCCCCGCAGCAGCCGCCTTGATCGCTTCTCCTGCAAAGGCATGCTTGTCGTGTCTCATGATGAGTCCGGGAGCGTGCACGTAACGAAGAGAGGGGGACCCGCTGTCAAAGAGGACGGACATGAGGTAGGCCTGGTCCTCTGCACGGCCGATACAGGAAAGGGTGAAGGGCCTGTAGCGGCGAAGGCTGTCCACCCGGATGCCCACGGTTCCACCTGTGACGTGGACCCGGCTCAGGCACCCGTTGGTCCCGTTCAGTTCTCCCTGGCCATAGCGGGTCATCATCTCCGCTTCCGTGGACAGCGCCTGTGGGATGTGGCTTGCGAATATTCGCCGATCCTCAGACGGAGGGCCGGTGGGGGGCTTCACATCCGGTGTGAAGATTCCTTTCCGGATGTCGTCCTGGTTCACCAGTGCCCCGGCCAGCATGCCGAGAGACACGGGCCTTTCTTCCCGGTCGCGGCCAAGGGCGCCCCAGAGAGGGGTTTGCATCAGATCAAAGGCGCTGTGCCCGGTTTCCTGAACCAGCTGTTCCTGCGGGAAGACCTGGTCGAGATCCACCTTGAAGGTGGCGCGGATGTCCGGGTTCACCGCCACGTGCCAGAGTCCGGCTATCGCCTTGAGGAAGCTGTAGTGCCTGCCGTAAGGGCCGTCTACGCCGAATACATGGGAGAAGAAGGACGGGTCCCGGCCTTCCAGGTCAAAGTGTCGTGCCGCCGGGCACAGCACATTCTCAAGGATGCGGTTCGTGTCCTCTTCTGTGAAAACGTGGAGGTCGATGCCCTCGATTTCCCGGGCCCGGCTGGTTTCCCCTTGAATGTACGTTTTTGCCAGGTCCTTGAGGCCGTGGTGGGTCACGCTTGCGGAAAGGGCCACCTGCAACCTGTCTTCCGGCGCGGCATTCCCCCTTTCTTTTTCGAACCGCAGCATGTCCGACAGGCCTTTCAGGCCGTAGAGGATCTCGTTCTTCTCCGGGGATACGCCCATTTGAACCGGGTGGTCATACCAGTATCGCTGGTCTTCTTCCATGACCCGTGCCAATGCGCTGCACAGCCTGTCCTCGAGGTCCAGGGAAGAGGGTTCAAGACCGGACGGCGGGACCGTGAGCAGGGCGTTGGAGGTGAACAGGATTTCCCTTGCCGGTTGCCGGATAGGATCCTTGCAGTGTGCCTCGATACGGATGGTTCTCCTGTCCCTCAGCTCGAGCACCCTCTCGTCCCATTTCCGGCGGACACCTGCAGCTTGAGGGCAGAAGACCCTCCACAAGGCTTCGAAGGGATCCGAAGAACCGGATGCTCCGGGGGCCCCGTCGTCAAAGAGCAAGCCGCCCAGCTCATGGAAGTGCTCAACCTCCTCCATGACGGCATCCGCACCCTTGAGAAAGAGGCCGGCCGCCTTTTCCAGGGCAGGCTCCCTTGAGGCATCTTCCAGCCTTTTGCGGGCTTTCTCCCTTTGCTGTGAATCCTCCTCTGCAGCCAGCAACCGGAGAAAGTCGCGGCAGAGCCTGGCCGGCTGGTCAGACAGGGGGGCATGATCAGGAGAACGTTCCAGGCAGGCAAGAAGGTAGGCCACGGTCTGTTGAAAACCTTTGTGTGTCCCGGCCATGAAGGCAGTTCCTGGATGAGAGGATTTAAATCGTAATCTGCTATAATAGCCAGGGAAAAAGAAAAAGAAAACTTCAGCAAATCGAAAGGCCTCAAGAAGTTCCGTAACGAAAGGAAGAATATCGGTGAAGGAGTTGATGGACGGATACGTGGGTGTCAAGTTCAAGGCGGTAGCAGCAAAAGATGTGCCTCTTCCCGTGGGGGTTTCAGCCCTTTTCCAGGAGTTCAAGCACGACGCCGACATCCTGAGGGAACACCACATGACGCCCAAAAACGGGGGAAACATGAGCAGGCGTTTCGGGCAGGGCTTCGTGTTGACCACCTCGGGCTGCAACCTGGGTGTCATGGAACCGGATGAGCTGGCCTATGTGGTTGATTGTTCTCTCGAGTCCGAGGAGGTGCACTACGCCGGTCCCCGGGAGCCCTCCTCTGAAGCGATCCTTCATCACCTCATCTACCAGGACCGGCCCGATGCCGGGGCCGTGATCCATGCGCATGACCCGGTGGCCACTGCGGACATCATCGCAGGGGAGGTTGCAGAGACCCGGAGGGAGGAGCCCTACGGGACCCTTGCACTGGCCAGGATGGCCATGGAGACCTTTGCCATGGAGAGGAAGATCATCGTTCTGAAGAATCACGGCTACGTGGCGATCGGGGCTGACCTCCACGAGGCAACCCGGACCATCGTGGACATGCACCTGCACCTTTCACAGAAGAGCAGGATGGCCACCTGAAGCCGAAAGCTCTCTCCCCGTTATCTTATGAAACGTATTCTCGTTCTTTCCGACACGCACGGAGATGTCCGGCTCGCAGAGGAAGCCATCCGCAGCTCCCTGCCGCTGGATGAGGGGATCCACTTGGGCGACCGCCTCGAGGATGCTTTTGCCCTGGAGGAGGCTCTTGGATTGACCTTCCGGACCGTTGCAGGGAATAATGACCGCTATATCGAGGCGCCCGATGAGCTTGTTTTTGCTGTGGAAAATGTATGCATCTACGCGTGTCACGGCCACCTCTACGATTTTCATCCTCACCACCCTCGAAGGGAGTGGAACAAGAGCATGGCCCTGCTTCTGAGGGAGGCCGGGAAGCAGGGGGCAACGTGCGTGCTGTTCGGTCACACGCATGAAGCATACAGGAGGAGAGCGGGAAAGGTGCTGGTGATGAACCCCGGGTGCATGTGGTCCGGGGAGCGAACCTTGAGCTACGGGCTTCTCGTGATAAACCGTGACAGGGTCAGGGGCTCCATCCGAACCGTAAAGCGTCAGGGACATTCCATCGTGATCCGGAAGGAACCTTATTGGAGGCGGTTCTTTGGCCGATGATGCCGTGCCCGGGTTTAGGGTCTAGAGAGATCAGGTGAATCAGGACAAAGAGGTTCGTGAAAGGCTCGTTCAGGGCTTCCGGCGTCATTTCTCCGGAGAGCCGCGCTGTTTCCGTGCGCCAGGCCGCGTCAATCTCATCGGAGAGCACACAGACTACAACGACGGCTTCGTGTTTCCCATGGCCCTTGCGTTTCACACGGCCACAGCGGTTCTTCCCCGCAGGGACCGGAGGGTGAACGTGTGGTCCGAGAACATGGGCGAGACCTTCTCCTTTTCCCTGGACGACAACGACACGAAAAAGGAGCACTGGAGTGACTACATTGCCGGTGTGGCGCGGATGCTCGAGCTGGACGGACTGCGTTTGCCCGGTGCGGACCTTTACGTGGAGAGCACGGTGCCGGTGGGGGCGGGCCTGAGTTCTTCCGCCGCCGTGGAGATCTCTTCGGCTCTCGCCTTCCTGAGCACGAGGGCCCGCGAGATGGAGGGGAAGGAGCTGGCAAGGCTGGGCCAGCGTGCAGAGAATCGGTTCGTGGGCATGAACTGCGGAATCATGGACCAGTTCGTATCGGTGCACGGCGAGAGGAACCATGCCCTGTTCCTGGACTGCCGGTCCCTGGACTATGACCTGGTGCCCCTTCCTTCGGAAAGGGTTTGCGTGGTGATCTGCAACACCATGGTAAAGCACGAGCTGGGGGCCTCTGCGTACAACGAGCGACGGGCGGAATGTGAGGAGGGTGTCCGCCTTCTGGGCAAGACGCATGAGGGAATCCGGGCCCTGCGTGATGTTTCGCCTGAACATTTCCAGGAAGGAGAGGAGGCTTTGCCGGAAGATGTCCGGAGGCGATGCCGGCACGTCATCCTTGAGAACCAGCGTGTCCTGGACTCCCTGGAAGCCCTGAAGCAGAACGATCCGGCCCGTTTCGGCCGGCTGATGAACGCCTCGCACGACAGCCTGAGAGACGATTACCAGGTGAGCTGTACAGAACTCGACGTGATGGTTGAAATCGCACGGCGGCAGCCCGGCTGCCTGGGCGCCCGCATGACCGGCGGCGGATTCGGCGGCTGCACGGTCAACCTGGTGGAAACGGACAGCGTGGATGCCTTCTCCGCAGACGTCTCCCGGGCTTACCAGGAAGAGACAGGCATTCAACCCCAGGTCTATGTTTCCACCCCGGGCAGGGGCGCCCACGAGATGCTTCCCTGAATCCCTGTTTTCATCCTCCGGCCTTGATCAATTCTCTTACTCGTTTTCGATCCAGTTCACGGACAAGCGGGAAAAGGTGATCTTCTCATAGAGCCTTGCTTCGCCGTTTTCGTAGAGGGTCGCAACGGTGGTGTCCGGCAGGACCGCCAGGTCCGAGTAGGCGGCCGGCCCCTCATGAAGCTGCTTCGACACCGGCCAGGTCTCCGTCTCATCGTAGCTGATTCGCAGGGTGAGGTTCTCCCGTTTCGTGCTCGCCGGGTTGAGAAATAGGATCCGGTTCCTGCCGTGGTTTTCCTGCGTGGTGAGGCGGATGATGCTTGCCTGGCAGACAGGGCCTATAAGCTCAGGCACCCCCTGGGAAGGAGACCAGGTTTCCCCGCTGTCCGTGCTCAGTGAATAAGCCCTCTGGTTCGAGAATTGATTGTTCCTCATATTCAGGTAGATGGACCCATCCGCCAGTTCCACGGCCATACACTCATCCATCTTTGGATCCGTTATCCCTCCGAGATGCCACGTTGCCCCGTGGTCGTCGCTGAAGATCACGTGCGAGAACCGGCTGAAAAGCGCGGAATGATCGCACGGGATGAGGAGCCTTCCTTTGGAAAGCTGGATCCCGTGGCCGGGACCGGTGGCATACCAACCCCAGCACGGGAGCTTTACCCTGTCCGTGATGTCCTCCGGGGCCGACCAGGTAGCTCCCTCGTCCTCGCTTCGGGTTACAAGGACCCGGTTGTTGTTCTTGCAGAACAGGAGCCAGATCGTACCCGTGTCCCAATCCACGACAGGCGAAGGGTTTCCGATGGTGTTGTTTCCATCTTCCCAGACAACCTGATGGTTTTCCCAGGTCCGCCCCTGGTCCAGGCTTCGTTTGAGCAGCAGGTCGATATCACCGTTATCGGCTGCACTGTTCTTTCGTCCCTCACAGAACGCGAGCAGCGTTCCCTTGGTGGACGCGATGAGAGCCGGAATCCGGTACGTGTGGTACCCGTCTTCACCCCGGGTGAAGAGATCGACGCTTTCAGGGGTTGCAGGCTGCCCGGTTCCGGCCGAAAAGGAACCTTTCGATTCATGGCCACAGGCATTCAGGGAGAACAGGAGACAGGCTGTCAGAAGGCATCGAATGAGCATGGGCCTCTCCTCATCTGATGGTTTACAAGGGCTGAAAGCTGCTTCCCGGCTGCTTGAAGAGGAGAATGTTCCCTTTTTCTCTTTCAGCCGTGGTTTCGGTTTTTCGTGAAAAATAGTATGTATAGGTTCCCATGACAAGGGGTTTCCCGATAACGACTTACAGGAGACGAAAATCAGATGAAGAAGAGAGTCGCTCGCCTTTCTGTTATCCTCTTTTTCCTTCTTTCCTCCCTCCCGCTTCCTTTTTCTGCCGAGGCAAGGGAACCCCGGAAGCCCAGGAGCCAGAATCCCCGGGCACAGGCGTACCTGGACAGGGCCTGGGAGGTGCTGGACCAGGAGATGACGTTGAAGGAGATCGACCAGGCGATCGCATACCTGGAAAAAGCGGTGGCCCTTGATCCGGACAATCACGAGATCCTCGTGGAGCTTTCCGACGAGTATTACCAGCGCGGGGACCAGATGCCAAGGGAGTCAAGAGCGGATTACAAGGCAAGGAACAAGTACTTCAAGAAGGGGCACGAGGCGGCCGTAAAGGCCATGGAGATCAAGGAGACCGCACCGGCCCACTACTGGATTGCCGTGAACCTGGCCGCAGGAAGTGAGAACAAGAGCATCCTGAGCCGGGCCATGCTCTTTCCCAAACTGAACAAGCACATGGACTGGATCAGCCATCACGACAGGGACTACAAGTACGGCGGCACCGCGCGTTTCTGGAGCAAGGTGGTGACTCGCGTCCCAGAGGTTGTGATCAAGGTGGTGGGGGAGGATCCGGAGGAGATCTTCGAGGAACTAGAGCTGTCCATTAAGAAAGAGCCGCGATTCATGGACAACTATATATACAAGGCTGCACTCTGTAATCACATGGATAAAAAAGAGGAGGCGCTGGGGATCCTGGATCAGGTGCTTCGCATGGATCCGGAGGCGTTTCCAGAGGAACGGGCCTACAATCGCTACGCCCAGAAGAAGTCCCGGGCGTACTGGAAAGAGTGGACCGGGAAGGAATACCCGGACCGATAATCTGTGGTGACTAAGATCTGAGGTGACATGATCATACAATGAGCTTTAACTTGCCTTGACAAACCCCTCCCCGCTCTTGCCCAACATTTCGAAAAGATACCGATTGGATGCCAGAGGGCTACTTGTTCCGTATCGATGTACTCGGATAAAAACTTCGCCTTAAAACAGCCTATCTCCGGATGACTCTCTGAAAAAACAGAGACGGCCCTTGGGTCGGTACGTCGCTTTTGGCCCTGCTCTTGTGGCCATCCATTCCTGCCCTTGCTAATGCACAATGACCGGAAAGGAAGTGGGTCGCCGCATGTTGATTTCTTGAACATTTTGACAGAGAAATATGTTATGGTTTCAGCATCTCATAAACCACGACAGAGGAATAATTCAAGTTGGACTCATCAATGGAGACTTGTTATGAAAATGTTTTTGGTGAACATTTCTGCAATACCACGAACACCCTCACACTGGCGGACAAGACTCGCCGTTTTGATAACACTTGCTGCATTCGTCCTGGCTGGTGTCGAAACAACATCGGCTCAGGAACCCTGGGAGCCGCCTCATGGACCGGGATGTTTTGAACGGTGGATCAGCGAAGTTACACGTCTGCTCAACCAGCACGATGGCTCAGCTGGCTTTAACAGTCGCAAACCGTGGAGCATCAACCAATACGGTATTTTTGTTGCTAGGGGTATTCGCTCAAACTATGAACCGGACAACTGGGCCTTGTATGGCGCCAACAGATATCACTGGATGTGGGGCGAATACAAAAGTGAATTGGAATGGCCGGTATGGAAAAACGTTGACTTCAACAATGCCGATTTGCCCGGCCTTCGGTATTTTGTCAGAGCCTGCATCAAGAGTGTAGGCGGGACGATTGGCTCTGGTTCCTCTACCGGCTCAGGCTCCTTGCCATCAGGTCAGTCCTGCCCGATCATTCCAGTTGACGGGAAAGCCGATTGCCCATCAAACTTCTCAGCTTTTTCCGGCACCCAGGTGACAATCGGTTGCTATTGCCCGTCCAACGCCATCAAAGGAAAAGTCTGGGGGACCGGTATTTACACAGCTGATTCTTCCATATGCGCTGCTGCCCGTCATGCCGGTGCCATCAGTTCGTCAGGTGGCACTGTGTGGGTTCAGGGTGCCCTGGGCCGTGCTAATTATCAGGGAACATCGCGAAACGACATCACGACAAACAGTTATGGCAAGTATGACGGAAGCTTC
>CAZSUQ010000185.1:0-8468 GCA_964609935.1 uncultured Thermodesulfobacteriota bacterium
CTGCTCTGAATCGGAAGGTACCTGCCGATTCAGAGCAGAAAGACGCCCGTGGATGTGATTCAGGTGACCGACCCGTTGCCCTCCCTGAACGAGACCAGCCCGGGTCCTCTGGCTGTTCGGCCCGGTGTGCCCGGCAAGGACTTCCACGGGCCTGATGTTTTCTTCCTCACCGGGATCCCTGTGGGTGAGCTGAGATGGGTCCGCACTTACGAGTAGATCGGCAGAGGGATCGTGACACGGGATCCCGTGTCACAACCGAACCTTGAGAACCACTCGACCCATTAGGATGGCTCCTGGCCCCCTCACGAGTCGGGTTTGGATGGGTCGGTTTCAGAGGGTTCCGGCAGCTGCTTCTTCTCTTTTGTCTCCCCACCCTTGGGAAGGAATAGCTCCTTTATTCGTACGAGTGCCCCGTCCCTGATCGTGAGCCATTCCCCCTCGGGCAGGTCGGGAGATATGGAGGAGATGATACTGCTCGGGTTCTTGACCACCGTGGACCGGTTGGGGATCTCTCTGCCCGAAGAGAGCCATATGCCTGGACCCATGTTGGTTTCATGGCCAATGCACGATCCGAGAAAGCTCAGTCCCGTGTCCACGAACTTGCCTTCGTGATACACCCGGATGGTCCCCTGAAGTTTGATGTCGAGGTGGAATGAAAAATCGGCCACAAAAGAGTCCCTACCGATCAGGCAGCCCTGCATCTTCCCGCCCGAGGCGCCCGGGTAGAGCACGCAGAGCTTGAGCACGCCGCGGCAGCACGTGGAGGTCCCTTTTCCCATCACGGACCCCATGATGATGGTATGTTCCGGGAGCCTGACATCGTCACCGAGCACGGATCCCTGAACAACGGCGTAGGGTCCGACCTTGACCCGATCCCCAAGGATCGATCCCTGGACAATGGCCGTGGGGTGGATGTCGCACTTCTTGCCCTTGACAACGATGCGATCGGCGATCTTGTGCTTGTTCAGAGAGAAGGCGGAAAGAGCTCGAAAGAGGAATCGGAGCTTTGATCCCAGAAAGCTGTCCAGCAGGGTGTTGCCCAGGGCCATGAGGTTGACCATCCAGAGGTGAACCCAGTTGTGGATATGCATGAGGGTTGCATCCGTGTAGGCGGCTTCGAAGTGGACATCCACCGAAGCAGGCATGACCTGGCCGGGCTCCACGGTATACGTGTGCTGCTTGGCCTCGATCAGGATGGGAGGGAGTCGATCCAGCGGGACACTTCTCTCAGGGATCTGGTTGTTGACATAAAAGAGGTCGTAGAAAACCACCTCCTTACCCGATTCCTGGACAGTTTCGGTCCGGAGATCCTGGATGAACCCCGTGAATTCGGTAAAGGGGCCTTTCTCCAGGGCACAGGCACCGGATGTGCAACTCGCCTTCGCCTTTTTCCAGAACCTGGCAAAGGCCTTTTTTGAAAAGAAGAGATGATCCCTGACGAGTACATATTCTGAATCCTGGATGGCGGTTGGATCATCTGTTTCACATACCTCGAATCCGTGAGAGGAGAGGGTCTCCTGCTGATGATCGCGTAAGGGACGGTTCACAACAAGGGAGTCTCCCACCGGGTCATGAAAGGGGCGAATCTTCAATCCTGTTTTCCAGATATAGGCCTTCATCCTGTCCTCTCTCTTCTCCTGCTGATGGTTGGTTGAAAGGTGCAACCTTCCATCATAACAAATTTCCTGTATTCCTTGTATCGTCAACGAAACCGGAAAAGATGACAAGTCGTGCAGCGGGCAGATGGGGAATAGCCGCCGGTGCGAAAAAAACAGATTTTTTAGCGTAAAAAAATGGAAATCCGGCATCTAAGGGAAAAAGAGGAGAACTCCATGTCAACACTCAGGGACAAAACCCTTTTTATAACAGGCGGCAGCCGCGGTATCGGCAAGGCCATTGCACTGCGTGCAGCCCGGGATGGAGCCAATGTGGTGATTGCGGCGAAGACCTCTGAGCCTCACCCCAAGCTGCCCGGCACGATCTACACAACAGCCGAAGAGATCGAAGAAGCGGGCGGCAAGGCCCTTCCGGTGGTCATGGACATCCGTTTCGAGGATCAGATCCGGGCAGCCGTGGCAAGGGCTGTGCAGACCTTCGGTGGCATCGACTTCCTGGTGAACAACGCCAGTGCCATTTATCTGTCCGGGGTGGAGGACACCCCCATGAAGCGGTTTGACCTCATGCACCAGATCAATGTGCGGGGCACCTTTGCAGCCTCACAGGCATGCCTGCCCTATCTGAGAAAGGCGGAGAACCCCCATATCCTGGTCCTTTCCCCCCCTCCGAAGCTTGACCCGGACTGGTTCGCCGCTCACCTGGCCTACACCCTGTCCAAGTACGGGATGAGCATGTGCGTGCTCGGGATGTCCGAGGAATTCCGAATGGAAGGAATCGCAGTGAATGCACTCTGGCCACGCACGATCGTTGCCACGGCCGCCATCGAGAACGTGGTCGGCGGTGAACCCTTTATGAACCGGAGCCGAAAGCCCGAGATCATGGCCGACGCAGCCTACTTCATTCTGACACGGGACAGCAGAACCACCACCGGCAACTTCTTCGTGGATGATGAAGTCCTGGACGCCGAGGGAATCACCGACCTGGAAAGGTATGCGGTTGTCCCCGGGGCAGACCTGGTCCCGGACCTGTTCCTGTAGCGGTTCTCTTTCACCCCCATCTTGCGCTGGACAAACCCCCAAAAAGGGCCTGAGAAGATGACAAAGCCGTTTCCCTACCCGGAGCCAACGGTGGGAGCACTGATCCGCAACCCGGAGGGAAAGTTCTTCCTGATGAAATCCCACAAGTGGAACCACCAGTATTGCATTCCAGGGGGCCACATCGAGCTGGGAGAGAGGATCGAGGAGGCGGTGGTGCGGGAGGTCAAGGAAGAGACCGGGCTGGACGTTTACGACCTGAAGTTTCTCTGTCTTCAAGAATGCATCTTTGATGAATCCTTCTGGGACAAGGACCGCCACTTCCTCTTTTTCGACTATGCATGCAGAACGGACTCCACAGAGGTTGCTCTGAACGAGGAGGCCCAGGAGTATGTCTGGGTTTCCCTGGACGAGGCCGCGGACCTGGCCGTGGAGTCCTACACCCGCCGTGTGATCGAGATCTACAGGGAGAAGGGCTGACCGTGTCCCTTCTGTGATCGGGACACGCCCTGGTTTGGGGATTCTTCTCGGCCTCACTCCAGCCCGAAATCAGCTAACCACCACCGACAGCCCCGCCACGATGAGGATCACGTACACGATGACCCGGAAGCGGTGCTCGTTTACGCGGTGATGAAACCTCTCGCCAAGTGCCATGCCCACCAGGATGAGCGGAATCAGGAGCCCGATGAACCTGAGGGATTCCATGGTGAAGCGACCGGTCAGGATGTAGGAAATCGTCAGGGTGACGTTCGTCACGAGCCACAGCCCCGAGAGCGTACTCCTGAAGACCGCCTTCTGAAGGTTGAAGCGACTCACGGCATAGACCACGAGCGGGCCGCCCGATGCAAACACGCCCTGTACCACGCCCGCGGCAAGGAGGGTGATGGAGTATCTCGCCCTGGAAAGGGCCTGACCTTCGCCCCTCTTCCTCATAAGTTTGTAGAGCTCGCGGGCGCAGAGCAGGGTGATGAGGAGACCGAAGAGCTTCTTCAGTGGAGGCCCCTGGACGAACTGGAAGATGGCGATCCCTGCCAGAAGCCCTACGGCCATGAGCGGCAGGACCCGTTGAAACAGGATCGTTCTGTCCACGGTCTTCCGGTACCTGCCAACGATGTAGGTGTTCAGAAGGATGTCCAGGGGCACCATGATGGGCAGGAGGAACTCGATGGGGTAGAGATTCGATCCCAGCGTAACGGCGATGATCACGCTTCCGAAGCCGGTCATGGCCTGGGTGGTGTATGCGACCAGAACAAAAAAGGCGAGCCACAGGAAATTGATGTCCATGTTCTTTCACGTCTCCAAAGACCCAAAACAAAAGAGTCGCTTGTTTTGGTCCTAAACAAACGTTGCCCTTCAAAAAGCCCTGTCAAAAGGTTTCTTGTCCTTCCTCACGGTCCCTTGCATTCTCCATCCAGAAGACCTGCTCTGTTTCTCCCTCCTTTGAAAGGGACAGCTTCTCCTTGATTGCCCTCAGGGCCTTCCTCCTGGAGAACGCATACAGGCTGCAGGCGAGCACGATGCCGAGAAAGACAAGGGAGGCCTTTCCGATGGCATACAGAAAGAAGGCAAAGATCAGGGTGTTGAGGATGACGATCGTGATGCAGATGGCTTTCAGCAGGGCAGGGGATATACGCAGGATGGACCGCTCGAACAGGTGAGGGTAGCGCCCGGGGAAGACCACGCCGGAAAGGACCACCACGGTGATACACCAGATGAGGCCGAGGTTGAGCATGGAGCCGAAGAACATGAGCGAAGGAATGATTTTAAGCGACGGAATGATGATCAGCGAGGCCACGCACACGAGGTAGGAGAGGGTCAGGCCCCAGTGCGGTGTTCCGAAGCGTTGATTCACGCGGCCGAAGAACATGGGAAGAAGGCCCTCCTGGGAGACCACCAGGAGCCCCCTGGAGATGATGGTGAAGATGATGTTGATGGAGGTTGCGCACGCCACGAGGGCGCCGCCCACGATGAAATAGGCCATCGCGGGGCCGGACATGAAACGCTCCGCCACCGTGATCAGCGACTTCCCTTCCAGGCTGTGCCAGTTCATCACGCCCACGGTGACAATACCGATGAGCACGTAGATCATCACGGCAATGCCGATGCCCAGGGGCAGGGCCCGTGAAAAGGCCTTTCTCGCCTCCAGGACCTCGCCGCCGATGTCGATGACAAAGATGCCGCCCGCGCAGAAGGTGAACAGCAGTCCCGAGGCGGCAAGGATCCCGCCCGCCCCCTTGGAGAAGAATCCGGAAAAGTTTTCCGATCGAACGTGGGGCATGCCGAAAAGGATGTAGAGCACCAGGGCGGAAACAAGGATGAAAAAGAGAACGGTCTGGACCCTCACCGTGAGCTTCACGCCGAGGAGATTGATCCCGTAGAAGAGGGTGAGGACGACCACACCCACGGCCACCGGATTCAGCGGGACCAGGGCGTGAAGGTATTTACCGAAGGCCAGACCGAAGAGGGGCTGCCCGCCGATGAGGATGCACGCCAGAAGGGAGAACAGGCTCACCAGGGCCAGGGAAGGGCTGAGCAGCTGTGCGTACCGGTAGGTGGCGCTGGTGGTGGGGATGGCGGAGGTGAGGGTGACGTAGGGGACAACGGCCAGAAGAACCGGTACCGCCGAGATGATCATGGCCAGGGGCAGGGACGGTCCGCTGAAGCCGGCGGCCACGGTGGTTAGGGCGAACAGGGCGCCGCCGATATTGAGCCCCACGCACATGGCCAGCAGACCCAGAAAGCCTACGTTTCTCTTTTGATTTTTTTATTCGCCCGGATCCGACATCTTCACCTCAGCCCAAGCTTCTCCTTTGCCTCCTCCACCGTGGCCGGCTCCCTGCCGATCTCCCTGGCCAACCGCACCATCCTCTCCACGAGCTGGGCATTGCTCTTCACCGGCTCGCCCTTTCCGTAGTAGATGGTGTCTTCCATGCCTGTCCGCACGTTCCCTCCCATGTTCATGGCGATAACCGTGGTTCGAACATGGTGCTTGCCCACGGTGACCACCTGCCACGAGGACCCTTCGGGCAGCTGGTCCAGCATGTGGAGCAGGTTCGCCGGTGTTGCCGGTGCGCCTCCCAGGATGCCGAGCACGATGCTGAAGTGAAGCGGCGGGACAAGAGCCCCCTTGTCCACCAGCTCCATGGCATTGACGATGTGGCTCGAATCGTACACCTCGATCTCGATCCCGAATCCCTTTTCCCTGCACCCGGCAACATAAGCTTCATTGAACGACATGGGGTTTTCGAACAGGGCCCCGCCGAGAGGGGTTCTGAACTCGAAGCTTCCTGCATTGATGGTGTGCATCTCAGGCGCAGGATCGATGTTCAGCAGGTTCAGACGCTGCTCCAGGGTGGGCTGGACAACGTTCCAGTTCTCGTCCAGGCGTGCGCCGATCCCGTTTCCGATCTGGCGTATGATGGGGCACTTCCCCCCGATGAGCCGGACCGCCTTGTTGTAGTAAGCCAGGTCGGGGGTGTTCATGCCGTCGTCCGCCCGCACGTGAAGGTGCAGCACGGACGCCCCTGCGTTGTAGCATTCCAGGGCCGCCTGGGCCTGCTCCTCGGGTGTGATGGGGATGTTGGGGTTGGATTCCTTTCCGTGAATCCCTCCCGTGATGGCGGCTGTGATGACGACCTTGTCGTCGGAAAGCAGGTTCGGCTTCATGGTTTCGACTCCCCTCTTTCGCAACAGATTGAGCTTGATCCCTTTTCATATCCCTGTTTGGGGTAAGGCCGCACCATTCTATCCTCCGGGTCCTGGGGCGTAAAGGTGAACCACCTTGTGGACCGACAAGCAACGACCTCGATGTTTCCCTGGCAGGGCTCGAACCATTGAGACTCTTTAGAACTCATATCGATACTTCAAGATCACCTTGCCAGGTAAATTCAGCCGTTCGGTTTGAGCCTGCGCCACAAGGTGCTCAGGTGCACATTCAGGATCTTTGCGGCCTGTGTTCGGTTTCCTTTTGTGTGCGCGAGCACACGTTCCGTGTATCGGCGGACCAGTTCCTCCTGGGAGGGGAGGTCCGAGGCAAGGCTGTCCAGGAGGAGCTCCTCGCCGGCCTTTGCAACCTCGGGGAGGTGCTCGGGCATGATTCGATCGGCCCCGGCAAGGATGGAGGCATGCTCCACCGCGTTTTCCAGCTCCCGAACGTTCCCCGGCCATGAATAGGAGGTCAACATGCGCACCGCCTCCGGGGAGAAGCCGGGCTCCCCCTGGGGGCGGAAACGTTCGAGGAAGTGTCTGGCAAGGGGAAGGATGTCCTGACGTCGTTCCCGAAGGGGTGGAACGAGAATCGGGATGACGGCCAGCCGGTAATAAAGGTCTTCCCTGAAGCTCCCTTCCTGTACCATGACCTTCAGGTCGCGATTCGTTGAGGCAATGATCCTGGCGTGAACCGGCTGCGGCTTTACGCTGCCCACCGGCCTCACCACGCGCTCCTGAAGTGAACGCAGCAGCTTGGCCTGGAGTGTCAGGGGCAACTCGGCAACCTCGTCCAGGAGCAGGGTCCCTTGCGCGGCCTCCACGAACAGGCCGGTCTTGTCCCTGTCCGCTCCGGTAAAGGAACCCTTTACATGGCCGAAGAGCTCCGACTCGAGAAGGTTTTCAGGCAGGGCAGCGCAGTCCACAGCGAGAAGAGATTCTTCTCGACGTGCCGAATGCCGATGGATGAAACGGACCAGCACCTCCTTGCCCGTTCCGCTCTCTCCATGAATCAGAACGGTTGCATCCGTTGAGGCGACCCTTTCGGCAAGGGCCATGACCTGGGCCATGGCGTCGCTGCGGAACACGAGGCCTTCGGCAGGGTCCGGCCCGGCCCTGGATGTCTCCTTCAGGCTGCTAAGCTCGGCACGGTGGTTCTCCACTTCTTTCCAGGCTTGACGGAGCTGTTCTCGAAGCCGCTCCATGGTTGTTTCCATGCTGTCCAGGGCATGAAAAGGTCCCTTCGTTCCCGGCTCCTCGTCCCACTCGTGGAGAGGCCTTCCTTCAAAGCGGCACACCCTGTGGCCCTGTGCGCGGCAGGAGACCTCCCTGACCCAGACCTCGCTGCCCAGGCATCCGCTGGCGTATCCGCTGGAGACCCCGGAGAGGATGTGGCATACCGGGTCTGCGCTCGTCCCCTTCTGCCGTAGCCGCTGAGTCGCCTCCAGGGAGTCCCGCCAGGATCCCTCCATGCGGAGCGTGTTATCCCCCCTGTGAAATGCCAGTGTATCCACCCTCTCATGGGCAAGGCCTGCAACGGACCGGAGAATCGTACCGGCCTTGAGCCATTCCTCATCGCTTTCCCAGTCATAAAGATCAGCCATGGCCATTGCCGTGGCCAGGCCGGCATCGTACCCGTGCTGGAACAGAAAGCCGCCGGCCTTTTCGACTCCAAGAATTCTATAGACATCCTCCTGCATTTGCCCCAGGGAACGTGTTCCCATGATCATCATCCTTGAGCCGGCAAAGAGGGGAAATCCGCCTTCGCCGGTGGGGATGAGAACCTCTCCGGTACGAAGATCTTCTGCTCTCATGAAGGCCTCCTGGAGGCTGTGGCCGGCTTGCTCGAATTCTTCATGCTTGAGACGCTCACAGTAGAGAGCTTCATGAAACATGCGGGCCAGCCCAGCCCTTGACAAGCACACCTCAATATTGCATATTACAAATTGTTTTGCAAGTTGCAATAGTGAAGGCTGTGCATCCTGTGAATGGATCATGGTAACATCTCGTTTTTTCAATGTTTTTATCATTGAGTCCCCAGGTATCAGACTTGCAGGAGAAGGGGAGAGGGAGAAGGCGGATGTATTATCAGGACAAGGTGATCTGGATTAC
>CAZSUQ010000186.1:0-8453 GCA_964609935.1 uncultured Thermodesulfobacteriota bacterium
CCGGACTCGCCGAACGACTTTTTCAAGGTGCGCAACATCCGTCTGACCGCCGTCCTTGCGGATGGACAAACCGTTGAGGCCGCGCCGATCACCCAGACGTATTCAAGCTGCCCGCATCCGGATGCTGAGGGCATTGTGGGCTCGCTGATTCACGCCACCCTCCGATTTCCGGCTCTGGCGGGCAACTGCAAGTCAAATTGACGTGCCCGCCGAATCGACTCACACTGCACACCACAAGGCTTGGAGCTGCACGAGGATGTGACGATGAACCATTCCCTCGACAACGGCAGACAAATCGCAGCCGCGCTGATCTGGTTCGGCGTGATCCTGGCGTAGAGAAGTTTTTTCGTGATCCACAGAGAGACCTTCCTTTCAAACTTGCGGGAGATGAGACTCTCCGTGGGCTTGATCAGCCCCTGGAAGAGCTGGTCTTCGGCACGGGGCCGGTCTTCCTTTGCCACGGCCCGGATCAGGTAGGGCTCTGCCTGGACCCTCCTTTCCACCTCCGGAATCTCCTGAAGGCGTTCGGCCACCTCCTTGAGAGGAGCCTTTTCCTCCACCGCCCGTGTGAGTCCGGCACAGGATCGTCCCGGCACGAGGATCATGGCAGGCATGGAGGCGAGCGGGCCCGTTACAGGAGAGTGCCCGTTACCGGCTTCAAGGATGACCGGCTTCTCCAGATCCCCGTGCTCATCCTTTTCAGCCTTCTGGATGAGCTCTTTC
Organism: uncultured Thermodesulfobacteriota bacterium; assembly: GCA_964609935.1. Lineage (GTDB taxonomy): Bacteria > Desulfobacterota > DSWW01 > DSWW01 > DSWW01 > CAYTRL01. The sequence continues at coordinate 724 of CAZSUQ010000186.1, forward strand.
GTAACCTGGCGGTCCACGATCCACCAGGGGGTCTGAAGCAGGAAGTCTCCGGACAGGATCTCCTTCAACCGGGCAAGCAGCGGGGCCTCTTCCTCGGTATCCGTGGAAGTCATCCAGGTGAACGCCTTGTTTTTCGGGTCTTGCCGAACGAGTCGTTCCATCTCAGGCCGGTCGTCATGGGAAAGGATTATGCCCTCCTGGATGCCTGCCCACTGGAGGTTGTACAGGGTTCTCTGGATCAGGGTGATCCCGCCCAGGTAGACGAGAGGGTCCATGAGGTCCGTGTGGAGCATGCTCTTCGGTGGGGGCGGCAGGATAACAATGGCCCGGGTAATCATCTTTTCTCTTGTTCCTTTCTGGATCTCCAGCATCGTGGACCTCTTCGGAAAGGGCCTGTCAGCCCTTTTTATCATCTTTCATCCGCATCGAACGAAAACAGGTATTCCGGTCAGCTCGACACCCTTGCTACAAAAGACTCACTTGTTTTGGGTCTGGGGGATCGCGAGTCGTTTTCCCCCTCTCATGACCGATGCATAGCCGAGCCTCGTTACCTCGAGGCAGAACCGGACTTCCTCGAGTTCCCTGCGGGCCTCCTCCGGTTGAGCCATGGCAGAGAGAAAGTTCCTGGCCACCGGCCCGAACCAGTCCGGATGGTGGGATCCGTGCGAAAGGGGATTGCGGAAGGTGGCCGTGCGGGCTCGGCCCCTGGACGGGTGCAGCGTGATCCGGTTGTCCTCCAGGATCGCGATTCCCTTCTCTCCATAGATGCGTGCCGAGTTGTACCGCCTGGGTGCATTCCAGGTGAGGAAGAGGGAGGCGGTGGAGGAGGGGAACTCCAGGCGAAGATGGGCGGTGCGCTCCGCTTCGCCTGAAAGGGCAGGAGAAGGGTGCATCCAGGTGGATACAGCCGTCGGTTCAGCGCCGTGAAGATTCAGAAGCAGGTAGATGCCGTGCCATCCATGGTCGAGGTAGATCCCGCCTCCTCCGGCGTTTTCCTTTTCGCTCCTCCAGGGCGTCAGACCGATGGCGGGCTGGGTTCTAAGGGTGTGGAACTCCGTGTAAAGAACCTTGCCGAGCAGCCCCTTGCGTATCCATTCCCTTGCCTTTGCAAGCACAGGCGCATGCTTCCAGTTGTGTACCGGAAAGGCGATCCGCTCCTTTCGAGTACAGAGCCTGAGGATTTGTTTCAGTTCGCTGCTCGCGCCCACAAAGGGCTTTTCGCAGAGCACGTGTAGATCCCTTTTCAGGGCTGCCAGGATGTTTTCCGCATGGGCCGGAGGGGGGGTGCAGATGTCCACGAAATCCAGGGTCTCCCCGTCAAAAAGGTCTTCCGCACAACGGTAGATCCGACTGGCCGGCAACAACTCCCTGGCCCTCGTTCTCCGTTTCGGGCTTGGATCGCAGACCGCCTGGAGGGAAACCCTCTTTTCTCTGAGCCACCCCGGGAGGTGCCCCTTCTCGGCCACGTTGCCGAAACCGATGATGGCCCCCTGAAGGGGACGGCGACCGGATTTTCGTTTCATGATTTTGTCCTGTTTCCGCTCGTCAGAGATCAGCCATGGAACATACCCGGTCTCTAGGTGCTGTGCAAGCCGAACCCCACCCGGCTTGAAAGGAGTGCCCGGGATGATTCCAGTGCATCAAGGCATGCCAGAGAGGCTGGGGTTGTGGAAGATGGAGGCACATCTCCGCTCACAACAAATGGAGCTTCTCTTCTTCCACCTTGTTGAAGATCGTCTCCAGCTTCTCGAGGCCGAGGGCGGCCTCCTGGCTGGTGATGGTCAAGGCGGGGTTGATCCGGAGCGCAGACGCGGAGATCATGAGGATGATCCCCTGGTTGAGCCCCAGCTGAAAGATCGCCTGGCTGGCACTGCCGGACAGGGGTTCCTTGTTGGCCTTGTCCCGTACCAGTTCCACACCGATAAGGAGGCCCCTTCCCTGAAGCCGGCCCATGAAGGAGTAGCGGTCTTCCATGTCTGTCAGCCGTCCAAGGATCCAGGAACCCACATCCCTGGAATTGTCCACCAGGTTTTCCTCCAGGATCGTGTCCAGTGTGACGCGGGCAGCAGCGGAAGCCAGGGGGTTTCCTCCGTAGCTGGATGAACTTGCACTGGGCAGGGAAAAGGGCTCGGCAGAGAGGATCTCGTCCGTAGAGACGAGGCCGCTCACCGGGAATCCTCCACCCATCCCCTTTCCCAGTGTCATGATGTCGGGCACCACCCCGTCGTGCTCCACGCCAAAGAGTGTCCCTGTTCTTCCAAAGCCCGTGATCATCTCGTCGGCGATGAGAAGGGCGCCGTTTTCCCTGGCCACGGACCGGAGAGCCTCGAGGTATCCCGCCGGGGGCACCACATTGCCGGAGGTCCCCTGGACCGGCTCCACAAGGATGGCGGCAAGGCTGGCGGTTGTTTCGTAGCGGATCGTCTTCCTCAGAAACTCCACGCAGAGGAAGGAGCATTCCGGGTGGGTCGCCTGAAAGGGGCAATGATAACAGTTGGCATAAGGGACCAGGTATCTTCCGGGAACCATGGGGCCGTGGTGATGCTTGAACTTGTCACCCACGAGTCCCAGGACCCCTCCGGTCTTGCCGTGGAATCCTCCCCAGAACCCGATGACCTCGAACTTGTTCGTATAGGCCTTGGCCAGTCGCAGGGCCGCCTCTACAGCCTCCGACCCCCCGCTGTAGAGTTGGGTTCGTTTCAGGTCTCCGGGCGTGACCTCGGCCATCTTCTTGACGAATGCCGCCCTAGAGCGGGTTGTGAAACTGCAGAAGGTCACCTGGTCCAGCTGTTGTTTGAGGGCGTTCGTGTAGGTGGGGTGGCAGTGCCCGAGGCTGCCCACGGTCACTCCGGAATAAAAGTCCATGTAGGTTTTCCCGTTCACGTCCGTGAGGAAAACCCCTTTGCCGTGGTCCACCACCAGCCTGGAATTCAGGGAGATGCTCTGGACACCCGGTGCCAGGTAGATCTGTTCTTCCCGAAAGATTTGTTCGGAAAGGGAGTCTGCTGCGTCCGGGGCGTGCGAAGGGTCTTGCACGGACTCCGGACTCACGCTGATCTCCCCTGGAAGGTGTAAAGCGGTTCCCACCGCTGGTAACGGCGGACCAGGTAGGAAGCGATCTGCTCTGCGGCTTCTTCCCGGCAGATGGCAAAGCTCGGCCAGCTGTTGACGTCGATCAGGAAGTGGCCCTTCTCGGTCACAACGAAATCACCCCCGTAAACCTTCAGGCCGAGCCTTTCGGCGGCCTGTTCGGCGGTTCTTCGTATATCCTCGGGCGAAAAGGGGTAACCGTGGACCTCTTTGGGCTTGTGGTAGAAATGCTTGAACCATTTCTGGGGGAGAACACCGTAGAACTTGATCAGGTCGCCGTGCAGGTGTTCCTGCAGGACAGCCTGCTTGACCCAGCGTGCCTGCAGGGACCTCAGGCTTTTTTCAATGGAGAACCGATCGAAGTGGAGCTGTACATCCTCCGGGTGGGTGCTGTGCACGTCGCCCCTTTTCACCCAGACGCCCTTTTGGATGTCGAAGTGCCCGTTCACATCCTCCGACGTCTTGATGAGCATGCTCTTGGGATAGGGGATGAGCGTTTTCCCGAGCAGAGGGAGCATCCTGTGTCGATGCGTGTTCAGCACGGCACGCGGGCTGTTGATCACCGCGTAACCCATGGATTCCCATCTCTCCAGGATGCGCAGGGGGAGTGGCCCTTCGCACATGGCAAAGGTCACGCTCGGTTCTGTCTCGGGTGTGAGCTCTTCAGGGGTCAGGAGCTTTACGTCGTATCCTTGTTTGCGAATGACCTCGGCTGTGGCCTTGAGGATCGCAGCATCATCACTGACACGATTGGGGGAGAAAAGATCTTCCCTAAAAATGCCTAACATTCGCTTTCGCCCTCATGATTATTAGTAAGACAGCGATCTGAAAAAATTAATCCTGCAATAATATAATGCAACGCGTCAAAAAGTCAACCCAGACACTTTCCACTTTTCTACAAGTAAAATTTGTCCATTCGATATAGGAATTTGATTGATTTGTCAATAGATAAATTCGCCTTCTTAAAGAAATCTATAAAGGTATTTCGGAACAATAAAACCTATTTTTCTTTTTAACCCTCTCTCTTACACGATGTGTGCCGATTCTGCAATCTCGATATCTTCCGGTCTATCGATGTCCATGACACGCTGAAAAATCTTTCCCCACACCGGTTCCCCAACCTTCATTAGATGCCCCAAATAATGACGAAGTGCGGAGAAGCGACCCATGGAGCCGGGTTCGCTCAACCCCTTTAGGACCAGGTAAAGCCCTGCCGTGACATAACGTCTGTTTTGAACCGCATCCCCCATGCGGATGATCTGACCCTGCTCCGTCATCTCCACCCAGAGGGGTTTTTCATCATGGACAAAACCGGTAACGGCCAGTGCAAGCGAGCATTCTGCAGGGTAGGTGCCCAGGTTGAGAAAATCGCGAAGATCCTCCTTTACCAGGATGGAGTCCACCGTGCTGATGACAAAAGGAGGCTCCTGAAGACGACCCATCAGAAAACAGAAGCTCTCAAAGGAGGATTGTGTGGATTTTCTCCAGACCCGGATCTTGGACGCCTGCGGCAACTGCCGGATGAATTCCTCTGTGGGATCAAACCGCTCCTGGCCATTCAATATGATGTCCACGGTTTCCACGCCGGCATCAAAAAGGTTGTCCAGGACATGGGAGATGATCGGCTTACCCTTGATCCGGATCAAAGGCTTGGGCACATCCCATCCCGCCTGGACAAACCGGGACCCTGTACCGGCTGCAAGAATGCCTGCTTTCATGGGTCCCCCTTGAAGATTTCCTTTTTGGTCACTTCCCGATGATAAATCTGTTCAACTGGCCCGCCGCTCCCTGCCATCAAGGAGAAGAGCCTCGAGCTCCGACAGTGAACAGATGACAGGGTCCCCGGGGCAGCACGGGATTCTTTCCTTTTCGCTGCGGTCCCCTGCCAGCCAGATGTGAGGCATGCCCACACCCTTGGCACCCTGCATGTCCCGGTACGGGTTGTCTCCCACGTAGACAGCCTGATTCGGTTCCACCTGCATCGATCCCAGTGCTGCATCAAAGATCCTTGAATCCGGCTTCATCACACCCACACAGGTGGAATCAACGATGCAGGAAAAGAGGTCCAGGATACGCAGATCCTCACAGACCTTTTCCATGTTCCCGTAAAAATTGGAAACAATGCCCAGGGCGTATTGTTCGTGAAGTGCCTGCAGGAGGCTGCGGTTCCGTTCGATGGTCTGCTCGGTTGCTGTGATGAAGTCTTCGATGATCGCATGCATCCTTTCCTGCTGGCCCTTTATCCCGAGACAGTCCCATACCCGGCACACCTGCTCCTCCACCGTTTTCCGGAAACCGGCCCCCTGGAGAGCACGCGTTTCCGTGAGTGTGTCATCTGCAAAGTAAAACGCCTGACGAAAGGCTTCCCTGTCCGGGCGGACCCCGTTCTTTAAATAAATCCCGTAGAAGTTGTCCTGCCATGGAATCCCGTCCGCATCCAGTGTTCCGCCGAAGTCGAAAAGGCATGCCTTGAGGCTTCCGGTTTCCCAGGGCCGCGTAGAGGTCACAGGATTTAATTCGCTCGTTCTCATGGAGAGTAGACTTCGTTTCTTTTATTCGAAAGGATGTTCTCTTGTGAACGGCCGGGATGCTCCGTATTCAAAGCCGGGATTTCAGCATTGGGCAGGGAGGCGAATTCTGTCAGGCCCTGGATGGTCCTGCCCCGGAAAAGGTTCATCTGCAGGAGAAAGAGGAAACCCAGGGTCACGTAAAAGATCTCCCTGGCCCTGCGGAGGAGCCCAAAGGTCAGGCCAAGGGCCGATGTCATCCCCATGGAGCGAAATGCCAGGACCTTGCCCGTATCCCCCCCGCCCAGCCTTCCGGGTATGAAGAAAAAGAGATTGTTGGCAAGGATGGAGATCGTCTCAATGGCCCAGACCATGGGCAACGATGCGGAAATCCCCAGCAGCTTGAGAAGGAAATAGGCCTCCACAGCCCCCCCGGCCCATCCCAGGAGATTGAAGAAAAGGGAGACAGCGAAACGCCGGCCGCCTGTGTCGTAGAAGCCTGCGATCTGTGCATCCAGCGTTTCCGCCTTCTGGGATATCCTTTCAAAGAAGGAGCGTGCAATGCCTATCCTGGCCAGGCCCTTGAAGATCCATCCGAACAGGCCCTTTTTCTGCCGCCAGAAGAACAGGGCAATGCCCGTGCTCATCAAGGTGAACACGAGAAGCGTGCCCCAGGCCATCTCGGGGGTCAGCAGGTGATACGCAAAGGCCAGGATGATCCCCATGGCTTGAAAGAGGATCATGCTCACCGTTTCGGACAGCTTGTTGATCGTTACAGAGGAGAGCCCTTTCACCATGGGCAGCCTGTCTCGGAGGAGGTAGGCCTTGACGGGTTCCCCGGCAAGGGTTCCGCTCACCACCACATAGTTCACCGCGTCTCCGATCAGGTAGATGCGGAAGAGGTCCCACAACCCGATGGGTTGATCGGACATGTCGATCAATACCCGCCAGGCCAGAACAAAACAGAACTGTGCGATCCCATATCCAAGGATGATGAGGATGATCCATGGCCCCACCTTGGCCAGATGCTCCAGGACCTCAGAGGCCCTTATCCAGTAAAGGAGCCCGGCAAAGATCAGCAGGCCGATCCCGAGGGAGATCAGGTTTGTCCTCGTGGCCTTGGTCATGTTTTCCCTCAATGGACTAAGACCCAGATATGAGGATTCAAATCTGGGCCGTTCGCTTCGCTTCTTCTGTATTTTAAGGGATAAAAGTAGCACAAAAAAGATACTGATGTCAAGGAAATTCGGATGTTTTAAAACGGGAAATAATTCATTATTAACAGGTATTTATGAATGACAAGCAGTGCCTTTTGGCCCATTTTTTTTGAGGGTTATGTTATCTTTTAGAACTGACCCGCATGATTTTAGAACTGTTCTGCGGTTGACCGCTTGAGCGACTGTCAAGTAAGCTCAGGCGGTCCATCCGAGACTTGCATGAAACCTCACGGCAGGAGCGGTGGAAGGGCAAAAGGTGATGGGTTGACCCTCAAACAGGGGGAGAGACGACGAACACAGGAGGACAGCCCTTGCATATCGGGAATCTCACCACGACCGCGGTTTTCAAAGGCTGGAATTGCATGAGGCTCGGGATCACCCTTTTCTTGCTTTCTCTGCTTCTGATCTCCTGTAAGAGTGGGGCTTCGGAACAGGGGGGTCCCAACGGTGGTCCTGGAACAAATGTGGTCCCGCCTGTGAATCTGACACCTCCCCCCTGGCCGGAGTGGGTTCTGACCCAGTGGGTCTGGGAAGACGAGAGTACACAGCAAAGCGCCCTGGACCTCGTGACCGGGTACAAGGAACACGGGATCCCGGTGGGTGCGGTCATCATCGACAGCCCCTGGGAAACGGGTTACAACACGTTTGACTTCGACCTGGGCCTCTATCCCGATCCTGAGGGCATGATCCAGGACTTCCACGACATGGGGGTACGGGTCTTCCTCTGGATTGTCTCCATGGTCAATGTGGATTCCCCCAACTATGCCGTTGCAAAAGAACAGGGATACTTCATCCGCAACCGTGACGGAGAGGATTTCCTTGTGGAGTGGTGGAAGGGGACCGGCTCCCTCCTCGATTACACGAACCCCGAGGCGCTGCTATGGTGGCATGAGCAGATGGACAACGTCCTGAACAT